>QHZW01000318.1 GCA_003224815.1 Acidobacteriota bacterium
CAGCGTGGTCATCACCGGATGCGATTCAATGGAGATCCTTAATCAAGCGCTCAACGCCGCGCGTACTTTCAAGCCAATGAGTAAGAGCGAAGTCGCCGCATTGCTGGCAAAAACCTCTTCCGCCGCGGCCAAGGGAGAATTCGAGCAATACAAAACCACTCACAATTTCGACGGCACCTATCACAACCCGAAATGGCTGGGATGACCTGGAGCCGGGCGTCCCCGCGTCTCTGTGACTTTGCGGGAAGTGCGGTTCTTCGGCTCCAACCTGCTCTGGGCGAAGTCGAGGCATCCCTTCCGCGGCAGCCGAAGCATGCCGAAACCGCGGCCTATCAACCCCACCGCACAAAACCTGTTGAAAACTTCTGTCAATACCCCTTTCACCCATGATTCCGTTTAACCCATTCATCCTGCGCTGAATATAAATCTCAAAACTTGGCACAATCACCCAATTCGATTTGATATCCTATAACTAATAGAAAATTCTCAAGGCGCGGCTATAGCCGCGCCTTTTCTGCGTTTATGGGGCCCAAATGAAACCTAAATCCCGTAGTCCCAAGAGGTTCCGCAACACCAAGCGCGCCGGAGAACGGTCCGAAGCCGCCTTCCTCCACAAAGCCAGCTCTCTCGGCTTCGGCGTCGCCAAGCCCTGGGGAGACTCCGAGCGCTACGACTTCATTCTCGACAACGGCCGCCGCCTTCTCCGCGTCCAGATCAAAGCCACCGACTGTCTCCGCGCCCGCGCCTACGAAACCCGCGCGACATATACCGTCGGTAAGGGCCGCGCCGTTTACTCGCCCGCGGACATCGACTTTCTCGTCGCCCACGTCGTCCCGCTCGACATCTGGTATGTCCTCCCCGTCGAGGCGTGCATTCCGGCGCCCATGCTCCGCTTCTATCCTCATCGCAAAGTCAGATGCGCCTCGAACAGTACCGCGAAGCCTGGCACCTTATGAAACCAAAGTGAATCGTGTGGGTCGGACATTCTTGTCCGACGCCTTTGATCTTCAGCACCCAGCAGTTGTCTCCCGAGATCACCACGACGGGAAAGGGCCACGGATTCAACCCTGCACAGTTTTTTGGGTGGAGCAGCGCTTCAGCGCTGCATTTGCCGAAACCACTCAACTGTCATCCCGAGCGAAGCAGCATGATTCGATCTCGAATCATGCTGCGTATCGAGGGACCTGCTTTTCTGTGTGGATCGGACATTCCTGTCCGACGTTTTTGACTTTGGGTTCCCCCACTTCTCCCCCGATGATAGGAGAAGTGGGAGAGCAATGTGGACTGCACCCCAAAAATGAGACACGAACTTAAGGGGCCAATTACATTGAATGGAGGAGAGCAATGTTTGTGCCCCGACAACAGTATTCCCGTGAATTGAAGATTGCCGTAATGCGCGAGATCGACTCAGGCAGGAGCACAGCGGAAGTGGCTCGTAGCTATCAACTGAGTCCCAAGCGTCTAGAAGCTTGGAAACCGGAGTGGCGGGCAAAAGGGGAGCTGGCATTTCCTGGCATAGGTGCTCGCCCAGAAGCGAAACTAGATGCGGAACGGATTTCCGAACTGGAGCGCAAGATCGGACAGCAGGCGATGGAGATTGATTTTTTAAAAAAAGCCTTGCGGCGTTTCAGGGAGCAACCCCCGCCCGTCGTCGGCAATGGCGTCACCGGTTCTACGAGCAAATCCAGGAAGCCACGGAAGCGAGGGTAGCCGTGAATCAGCTCTGCCAGACAGCGGGGCTGAGCCGTGCGGGATACTACCGTTTCCTGCTACGACCACAACGCCAAGAAGTCGACATGGATTTACGCAGCCAAATTCAACGCATTGCGTTGCAATGGCCGGCTTATGGCTATCGGCGGGTGCAGGCTGAACTGGAACGACACGGCTGGCTAGTAAACCACAAGCGCGTGCTACGGTTAATGCGAGCCGATAACTTGCTGTGTTTACGTCGGCGAAAATTTGTTCTAACCACCGACTCCAAGCACGGGTTACCGATCTACCCTAACCTCGCCCAGGGCAGAGTGCTGACGGGTATCAATCAGCTTTGGGTGGCTGATATTACTTACATCCGTTTAGCTGTGGAGTTCGTGTACTTGGCGGTCCTGCTGGACGCCTTTTCCCGAAGCTGCATCGGCTGGGCTCTGCAGCGCAGGTTAGAAGCCGGACTCGTGCTGGAGGCCTTGCACATGGCGTTGCGCCGCCGGCGTCCACAGCCGGGATTGGTGCACCACTCCGACCGCGGTGTGCAGTACGCGTCGCGCGATTACACGCAGGTGCTCAAGCAACATGGCATCCGGAGCAGCATGAGTCGGCGCGGAAATGTCTATGACAATTCCCTGGCGGAGAGTTTTATCAAGACTCTCAAATACGAGGAAGTCTATCCTACGGAATATCACAATCTGGAGGAAGCCAAGGCGTCGATGCAACAGTTCCTAGAGAAAATCTATAACCAGAAACGCTTGCATTCTGCGCTCGGCTATCGTCCGCCACGCGAGTTCGAGAAGTCTTTGTCGGTTTCCTCGTCTGGGGTAAGAGGAGCAGTGGCATGAGACGAACACACAGTGCGTGGAGGAGGAAGAGCTGCTCGTGCCAAAGTGCGACGCACGTAGTTCTCCGGATCGCCATGCTGGCGGGGAAAAAGTGGACTTCCGAGGCGGAGAATGGTTTCCACTTGGGTCGTCGAAATGTGCATGGCCAGCAATTTTCTCGCGAGCCACAGATCGACGATGCTCCAGTCCGGCTGAGCAAAGCGCTCGCGAATATGCCAATGTTGCATCCAGCGTTGATAGATGCGGGTAGCTCCTTGGACCGTAATCGTACTCGAGGGATTGTCTGCTGGGGAGAGACGGTTCAGGGTGTCGGTTGGCAACTGTGTTACCACTTGCGTGGCACAACGCAGCAAGTCCTGGGCGGCGCTGGCCAGGACCCCACGAGCTTCCACAATCCTTACCCAGGGAGCGTGACCGGTAAGCCTCCGTCGTTGGGGCTTCTGGTTGGTGAATCCTGCCAATCTGCCCAAGTGAGACGAGCCGGTACTCGCCAAGTCGCCGCCGTATGTATGAGCCAGGTGCTTACTGATAACCGCGGCCACGGCGCCTTCCAGAGGTGTGGTGCTGACGCGAATCCAGGCCTGAAGATGGCCGGGGCTGGTCTGGAGCAGGACACAAGGCTGATGGCCATTGGCCAGCATTCGTGGCAGGACATCGGCCGTGTGATCCAGGTCGAGGAGAATATAGCCGGCGTTGCAAGACTCGGCGAAGGGGAGAAGATAGACGTCATAGCCCTGAAGGTTGCGTGCGCGCAGGAAGCGCAATACCGATCCCTGCAGCAACTGACCAACATCCCACACTCGTTCGCCTGGGCAAGGCCTTCGAGTGGGGCCATGGATCAAGCGAATGAAATAAAACTCATTCGGCATGGCCGCGAGCTGGCGGCTGACTGCGTGCGACGTAAGAAAGAATCCGCGATCAAACACAGACCCGAGAATGCAGCGAAACTACCTCGGGCTTACAATCACTTTTCAGCGAACGGTAACAACCCCCTTAGCTTTGTGTCTCAGTGCAAGGGTTCACTCCAATGTTTCCTCCTGATGACTTCACCATCCCTGTGGTCCGAAGATATTCAAACTGGACAAAGCCCAACCCGAGCTGATGGCGATCTGTTGCGATTCCCACTTCTCGCAACGGCGGCGAGAAGGCGGGGCACCTGGCTGACTGGGACGACCAGACGCCTAAGCCACCTCGGCTTCAATCACACTGAACGGCGATCGGGTTGGCACGATTCGCGTAAGACGGAACCCGGCGCCGGCAAACAGGTCGCGCCATTCCTGCTCCATGCGTTCACGGCCGCCGGGAAAGAACAGCATTTCAATGTCAATAACTTTCGACGGATGCGGCTCGTTGCCCGGCGGTACCACAAATTCCAGGAGGACAATTTTCCCGTTACGCTTGCTCTGCAACGCGCGGCGGCAATTGCGCAGAATAGTTGTGGCCTGCTCGTCGGTCCAGTCGTGCAGGATGTGCTTCATGAAATAAACATCGCCGCCTTCAGGCACAGCTTTGAAGAAATCGCCGTACTCGGTGCGGCAGCGATTCTGGAGACTAAGATCGCAGATGCGCTTGTCTGCTCCCGGGACAATATCTTTCAAGTCGAAAAGAATGCCCTGCAGCTGCGGATACTTCTGCAGAATCGAGCAGATGGCGAAGCCATGTCCCCCGCCGAGATCGACGATGGTGCCGAAGCTTGAGAAGTCGTAAGCTTCGAGCGCCGCGCCGACCGCAATCGCGCTCAGGTTGGTCATTGCGAGATGAAAACGGTCAAATTCGACGGGATTGGTCGGGAAGTATTCAAATGCCGGTTTGCCAGTTACGTGCTCGACTGTGGGCTCGCCAGTGCGCACCGAGTGCAGCAGTTCGGCAGCAATATTGAAGTGGAAGGGGTCGGCCAACCACACAACCGTGTCGCGCATGGATTGCGGATGGTCGGAGCGCAGCAGCTCAGCAGTCGGCGTGAGCGCAAAATGCCGCGGTGCCGTCTCGGTAAAAATGCCGACCATAGCCAGCAGGCGGAGAACGCGAAAGAGCGCGTCCGCGTTGGTGTTGGTGCTGAGGGCGAGTTCGGCGACGGATTTCGATCCCGTGCCGATCAGGTCGGCGACTTTCAATTCCGCCGCAACCCACAGCGCGGCAGAAGGAACGTAGGCGGTCGAAAATTGAAGTAGATGTTGTGCTGCATCGGGCGCGGGCGCCGTCACGGACGCAGTTTCACGTTCCCCGAGCGAGGAAATAGCTGCCATTTTCGTCTCCTGAGATTAATGTCTGGGAATAAATTCCTGGACGCTGATTAAGGCCCGTCTGGAACGAGCAATTCATCACAATATATCAAGCGGATGGGAGCGAGCTCAAGAAGCGGTGATTCGGCCCGCAATGAGGAGGCTGTGCAGGAGGCGAGATCCCACTTCTCCCAAAGTGCGCGAGAAATGTGGCACCCGGCAGACTCACGGTGGTGATTCAATCAAGGGAAAAACGAAGTGTGGATCAGCCCGCCAATTTCCTGCACACAAGCAGAACTCCCGCCGCAATTCCCAGTCCCAGCGTGACCTTCGCCACCCGATGCCTGAGATACGCACCACTCCGCCTGGCATCCTTAATATGCTCAGGCCGCGCCCCGGTCCCTACCACCCGCCCGATCACATGCGTGATCCCCGGAATCCGCACCACGGTTTTCAATTGCCACGGCGCTTGCATCGGTCCAGTCTGGCGAAAGACTTTCGCAAACAATTTGTGCGCATTCGCTTGAGCCGCCTGCGTCAGGCGCGTAGGAAACTCGCGGCGACACTGAACGCGCGCCAGTAATTCGGGCGTCACACGCCGTTCGTGTAAGGCATCGTCCAGCAGGTTCGCCGTCGCGACCGCATCCTGTATCGCCAGATTAATCCCCACGCCTCCCGCCGGCGACATCGCATGTGCCGCATCTCCAATGCACAGCAGCCCCGGCTCATACCATCGCTCCAGCCGGTTCAGC
>QHZW01000319.1 GCA_003224815.1 Acidobacteriota bacterium
GCTTGCCCGACGGCGCATTTAACGTTCTTCCGCTCTCGAATGAAGATGCAGGGTTGCTGGTGACTGACGATCGCATCAAGCTAATCAGCTTTACTGGCAGCGCGCCGGTTGGGTGGGACCTCAAGCGCCGCGCGGGCAAGAAGAAGGTTGTGCTTGAGTTGGGTGGCAATGCGGGCGTGATAGTTCACGGCGATGCCGATCTCGCCTGGGCGGCCGAGCGCTGCGTTACCGGGGGCTTTGCTTATGCGGGCCAGACTTGCATCTCGGTCCAGCGCATTCTGGCGGAGCGTCCGGCGTTCGCCAAATTTCGCGATCTGTTGTTGGCAGGCGTGCGCAAACTTAGTATTGGCGATCCGATGGACGAGACTACTGACCTCGGTCCGTTGATTCGCGAAAGGGATGCGATTCGTGCCGAAGAATGGATCACAGCTGCGATTCAAGATGGAGCGACTCTGCTTTGCGGCGGCAAGCGCAGAGGTCCAATTCTCGAACCGACGGTGCTGACGGGCACGCGTCCGGATATGAAGGTAAACTGCCAGGAAATCTTTGCGCCGGTGGTTACGCTGGAAGCCTACGACGACTACTCACAAGCGCTCCGCCTGATAAATGAATCTCCGTATGGGTTGCAGGCGGGCGTGTTTACGCGTGATGCGGCAAGGATTTTCCAGGCTTTTGAGGAACTGGAGGTTGGCGGCGTCATCGCCGGAGATGTCCCCTCATTCCGCATCGACCACATGCCTTATGGCGGAGTGAAGGACTCTGGGTTGGGCCGCGAAGGGTTGCGCTACGCAATTGAAGATATGACCGAGCCAAGATTGCTGGTCATGAACTTGAGATGAGATCAACTTCATGCCCGCGGATAAACACGGATTTACGCGGATCTGAATCGTGGGAGTTTTTGCTATTGGTTGATCCGTCTAATCCGTGCTGATCGGCGGAAAAGAAATTACTTCCGAAAATATTTTTGGTTCCAGAATAGGAAAGAACATTTCAAATCACGGCGAGCTGCTATAATTTCCAGTTTCAAAAAACATTTTGCAATTCTTTACGTTTTATTCTGAGTTGTGCAGTTCCCGCTGTAAGAAAAATCTGATCGATGCAGATCTTCCATCGCAGCGCTAATGTAATTTCGCGGGCCTCGATTTATGCAGGCATCTTTACCGCTGCCGCGGTACTGTGGGCGTGTATTCAGTTGCAGCGGTCGCCTTATGTTACGTACGCCGCAGTGGTGCGTCCGCAGCCGGCACCGTTCAGCCATCAGCATCACGTGGCGGCGCTCGGTATCGATTGCCGTTACTGTCATACTTCGGTCGAAACGTCGGGCTTTGCGGGAATTCCGCCGACCAAGACGTGCATGAACTGCCACTCACAAATCTGGACGGGCGCGGCCCTGCTCGAGCCGGTGCGCGAGAGCTTCCGGACGGGCAAGTCGCTGGTCTGGAATCGGGTGAACGATCTGCCCGACTTCGTTTATTTCGACCACAGCATTCATATAAATAAGGGCGTCGGCTGCAATACCTGTCACGGCCCGGTTGATCGCATGCCGCTGATGTTCAATTACGCCTCGCTGCAGATGGAGTGGTGCATCGAGTGCCATCGCGCGCCGGAGAAAAATCTGCGCCCGCGCGAGCAGGTTTTCAATATGCGGTATCAGCAACCGACGGCAGATTTGCCGGTGGTGGACGAGGGCAAGGCGTACACAGACCAGCTTGCGTTGGGTAAGCACCTGGTGCAGAAATATCATTTGCGCACGGTGATGGACATTACGAGTTGCAATACGTGTCACAGGTAGGACGCTGGTTTCCGTGTTCTTGGGCTCTGAGTTTTGGATTTGAGTGTAGATTTCGAAAAGCGATCTAGCTCCGATGGGGCGGCCGAGCTTTAGACAGCACTTCGGTGCTGGGTCGGGCGAAGCAAATGATCGAGTCCCATAGGGACGACCGAAAAAATGAATAACGATCCACAAAACGGCCAGCCCAAGCGCGAGGAAGTTTGCCCCGGCAAAAAGGACAAGGTCGACCTTGCTTCCGCGACGGCCGAAATCCAGAAGAAGAACGGCCCGGAATTCTGGCGCAGTCTCGAAGAACTCGCAAGCAGCTCGGAATTCAAGGAAATGATGCACCGCGAATTTCCTAAAGGTGCGTCGGAATGGCTGGATGCGGTCTCGCGGCGCGGCTTCCTCAAGCTGATGGGTTCGTCCATGGCGCTTGCCGGCATGACGGCGTGCACGCGGCAGCCGCTTGAGCCGATCGTTCCGTATGTGCGCCAGCCGGAAGGACTGGTTCCAGGGCGTCCCATGTTCTATGCCACGGCATTCACGCTTGGCGGATACGCCACGCCGTTGCTGGTGACCAGCCGCGAGTTTCGTCCGATCAAAATCGAAGGCAATGACCGTCATCCTGCGAGCCAGGGCGGCACCGATGTTTTCGCGCAGGCGTCGTTGCTCGATATGTATGACCCTGACCGCTCGCAGAACGTCATTTACATGGGCGATATCAGCACCTGGAGCACGATGGTGGGGGCGCTGCAGGGCCCACTGAGCGCGCAGAAGACGCTCCAGGGTGCAGGCATTCGAGTTCTGTCGCGAAACTTTTCATCGCCTACGCTGGCTGATCAGATGCAGCGGTTCCAGAAAGCTTTCCCGTCCGCCAAGTGGCACTTCTGGGAGCCGGTGAATCGCGACAACGTTTACGAAGGCGCGCGCATGGCCTTCGGCCAGCCAGTCGAGACGACTTATGATCTCTCGAAAGCCGATGTAATTGTTTCGCTGGATGCTGATTTTCTATCCGCTGGATTCCCGAGCACAACGCGCTACGCGCGCGATTTTGCTGCGCGCCGCGATCCTGACTCGGAGAAGATGGCGCGGTTGTATGTCATCGAGAGTACGCCGAGCGCGACCGGAGCGAAGGCGGACCATCGTTTGGGAGTGACCGCGACCGAGGCTGGCGATCTAGCACGAACGCTTCAGAATATGATGTCGTCGCCACCGGGATCAGCAGTCCCAGCAAATTCGCTGTACACGCTTGTGACAACGAACGATCAGGCGCGGCTTTTGAGTTTCTTAAACGCCCTAGCTGACGATCTAAAACGAAGTCGCGGTGCAAGCGTCGTCATCCCCGGCGACCATCAACCGCCCGTCGTTCACTCCCTTGCGCATGCGATGAACGCCGCCCTCGGCAACATCGGGAAAACTGTCTTTTACTCCGATCCGGTTCTCGCGAATACCGCGAACAGCAACGACTCACTCAAAGAGCTTGTCGCTGACATGCGCGCCGGCAAGGTGGATCTGCTCGTGATTCTAGGCGGCAATCCGGTGTACGACGCGCCTGCAGACTTCGGCTTCGCCGATGCGCTCAAGAACACAAATATCCCCGTTCGCGTTCATCTCGGTCTGCATCAGGACGAAACGGCTGAGCTTTGCCATTGGCATGTGAACGAAGCGCATTACCTCGAAGCGTGGGGCGACACCAAGGCCTATGACGGTTCGGTCTGCATCGTGCAACCGCTGATCGCGCCGCTTTACAACGGCAAGAGCGCGCTCGAAGTGACGGCGTTTCTCGCCGGGCAATCACAAGCGAACGGATACGAAGTTGTCCAGAATTACTGGAAAACAAAACAGTCCGGCGCCGACTTCGACATGTGGTGGCGCAAGTCGGTCGAGCAGGGCTGGATCGACGGCACGACGGCGCAGCCAAAGCAGGTGTCGGCGAAGTCCGGCAACTCGGCGGCAACTTCTTCTTCGGCGCCTGCGAATGGCGAAATCGAAATCAACTTCCGCCGTGACCCTTCAATTTATGACGGTCAATTTGCCAACAACGGCTGGCTACAGGAATTGCCCAAGCCGATGACGAAGATGACCTGGGACAATCCGCTGCTCATGTCACCGAAGATGGCGGAGCAGGTGAAGGTCCAGAGTAAGGACATGGTCAAGGTTGACCTGAACGGCAAGTCGCTCGATCTCCCGGTCTGGATTCAAGCCGGCCATCCGGAAAATTCCGTTACTGTGTTCCTCGGCTACGGACGCCGTCGCGCTGGCCGTGTAGGCACCGAAGCTGGATTCGATGTTTATCCGTTGCGTTACAGCGCAACACCATGGATTGCCAGCGGCAAGGTCACGAAGACGTCGGGTACGTACATTCTCGCCAGCACTCAGGGTTATCAGACAATGGACGTCGGAGATGATCACCGTCCCATTGTGAAAACTGAGAATCTCGAGGAATACAAGAAAGAAGCCGACTTCGAGGGAGAGAAACCGCAGGACAACGAAACGCTGTACAACGAGACATATCACCAGGCAATCGCGCAGAAAGAAGCTTATGCCTGGGGCATGACCATTGATCTGAACAAGTGCGTGGGCTGCAATAACTGCATCATCGCGTGCCAGGCGGAAAATAATATTCCTGTCGTCGGCAAGGACCAGGTCAATCGTGGCCGCCACATGCATTGGTTGCGCGTGGACGCCTATTTCCAGGGCGATCGCGATAATCCTAAAGCGCACTTCCAGCCGGTGCCGTGCATGCAGTGCGAAGATGCGCCCTGTGAACTGGTTTGCCCGGTCGGAGCTACTACACACTCGACTGAAGGCTTGAATGACATGATTTACAACCGCTGCGTAGGGACGCGCTATTGCTCGAATAACTGTCCTTACAAAGTACGGCGGTTCAATTTCTACTTGTTCCAGGATTGGGACACGTCGCAGTTCAAGATGATGCGCAATCCCGACGTGACCGTGCGCAGCCGCGGTGTTATGGAAAAGTGCACATACTGTGTGCAGCGTATCACGCATAAACGGATTGACAGCGAGCGCGAGAACCGGCTGATTGCTGATGGCGAGCTGCAGACAGCATGCCAGCAGTCGTGCCCGGCGAACGCTATCGTCTTCGGCAACATCAGTGATCCGAAAACGGAAGTGAGCAAGTTTAAGGCGAAGGCGCGCAATTATGGATTGCTCGACGATCTGAATACCCGTCCGCGAACCACATATTTGGCCGAGATTAGGAACCCGAATCCAGAGTTGGAGAAAGGCAGCTCTTAGCCGTTAGCTTGGATCCCAAGATTTCGGGGCTAAGGGCTGAAGGCTAAGAGCCAAAAGCTCGAATCGCGAGCAGCGGAGCATACGCAAGCCATCATGGCCAGACCAACAGAAGTCGAACCCGGCGAGCAGAAAGCACCGGTCATACAGCCGGGGCATACTTTCGCCTCGATCACCGAAAAAATCGGCGCGATCGTGCTGAAGCGACCCATCATGGGCGGATGGGTGTTCGGCATGTTCATCTGCTTCCTCATCCTGCAATGGTTTCTGTTTGCCGTGTGCTGGCTCTTTTATAAAGGCGTTGGCGTCTGGGGCGTGAACATACCAGTCGGCTGGGGATTTGCCATCGTCAACTTTGTTTGGTGGATCGGTATCGGCCATGCGGGCACGCTGATTTCGGCCATTCTGCTGCTGTTAAGGCAGAGTTGGCGTAATTCGATCAACCGCTTCGCCGAAGCGATGACGTTGTTTGCCGTGGCTTGCGCCGGTATGTTCCCGATCTTCCACCTGCTGGTCTGGGACGTGTTTGCGGTCACAACGTATCTGACAATTTCGCTGGTGTTCTGGTTTGTCGGGTTGATTCCTGACCTCGCCAGCTTGCGCGATCAGACGTCAAACAAGGCGCTGAAGTTTATTTTCGGATCGTTGGCGATGGGCTGGCGCAACTCGGTACGCCACTGGAACCGCTATGAGACCGCATATCTTCTATTAGGCGGTCTGGCTACGCCGCTGGTGCTTTCGGTCCACACGGTTGTGAGCTTCGACTTTTCTGTGGGCATCGTTCCTGGATGGCATACGACCATCTTCCCGCCGTATTTCGTTGCAGGCGCCATCTATTCGGGTTTCGCAATGGTGCTGGTACTGGCCATTCCGATCCGTAAGTTTTATGGGATCACAGACTTTATCACCATGCGGCACCTGGAAAATTCCGCCATGGTCATGCTGGCTACCGGATGGATCGTATGCTACGGATACGCCTTTGAAGCTTTCATGAACTGGTACGGCGGAGATCCGTACGAGAGCTTCTTGCGATGGAATCGGCTGCACGGGCCTTATGCATGGTCTTACTTCTTGCTGTTATTCAGCAATCTTGTAGTCCCGCAGATCCTTTGGTTCAAAAAGATTCGGACCAATCCAGTCTGGCTGTTTTTTATCTCACTCGATGTTCTTGTGGGGATGTGGCTGGAGCGATTTGTGATCGTCGTGGTCAGTCTGACTCGCGACTTCCTGAATTCATCGTTCGGCCAGTACTACCCCACACAGTTTGACTGGGCGATTTTCATTGGCACCCTGGGCTTCTTTGCGGCCTGCATGTTCCTGTTCATGCGTGTGCTGCCAGCGGTCTCAATATCTGAACTGAAAGTTCTGCTGCCGCAGGCGGAAGTCAAAGTCGAGCATCACGAAGCGGAGGTCCATCAATGAAGGACCCTCGCATTTTTGGGTTGATGGCGGAGTTCGGCGACGTTAATTCCGCGATTACTGCAGCGCGCGATACTTACGCGGCCGGTTATAGAAAGCTTGATGCATACTCTCCGTTTCCGGTCGAGGAACTTTCAGAAGCGATTGGCTTTCACAAAAATGGGGTGCCCCTCATTTGCCTGATTGGTGGATTGCTCGGCGGGACAGCGGCTTTCACATTGCAGTGGTGGATCAACACGATCAGCTATCCGATCAACATTGGTGGACGTCCGCCAAACTCATGGCCGTCGTTCATCATCGTGACCTTCGAAATGACGATCCTGTTCTCCGGACTTTCTGCGGTGTTCGGCATGCTCGCCTTGAACGGGCTGCCCATGCCATATCACCCGGTGTTCAATGTCCCGCAATTTGACGCTGTGACCAAAGACAAATTTTTCATCGTGATCTTCTCCTCGGACAAGAAGTACGATCCCGTTGCGACCCGGCAGTTTCTGGAAGGCTTGAACCCGCTTTCCGTGGCGGAGGTGCCCAGCTAGATGACGCGCCTTCGAAAACGTCATGTCGCGGGATTTTTGGGCATCCTCGCCCTCGTTGGCTGCCGGCAGGACATGCACGATCAGCCGCGGCTCAAGGCGCTTGCTGAAAGCGACTTCTATGCCGACCTGCGTTCAGCGCGAAATCCGGTTGATGGAACTGTGGCGCGCGGGCAGCTGCACGAAGATGCATATTTCCACACCGGCAAGGTCGGCGCGAACCCTGGCAACTACATGCCTTCTGAAGTTCCGGTGAATGAGGAGACGCTGGCGCGAGGGCGCGAGCGCTTCAATATCTACTGCGCTCCCTGCCACTCGCGTGTTGGCGACGGCAACGGCATGATTGTGCAGCGCGGATATCGGCATCCGCCGACGTACCATCAGGATCGACTGCGACAGGCTCCGCTTGGATATTTCTATTGAGCCAGAACGCGAGCGCAGGCGATGTCGCTGGACAACAGATTCCTTCAGCGGTTCCGGCCTTTGAAGAGCCGGGCTCGGGCGCGACGCCGGCCGTCGAGTTGCCGCCATCGCCTGAACGGGCTGCCGAAACTGGCTCTCAGGGAGGAGAAAAGCAGCCATGACTGCGGCGCGGGTGAACAACACGGAATTCGCGGCGCCTGACATCGTGAACACGATACATCAGCGGTCGCTCGCAGTGGGGATCATCTTCGGCGTCGCGTCTCTGATCGCGGCCATTTTGCCCGGAACGCGGGAACAGTTCTTCCACTCGTACTTGATCGGCTTCATGTTGTGGCTGGGTATCACACTCGGCTGCCTGGCGATCCTGATGATCCAGCACATGACCGGCGGTATGTGGGGCATGGTCATTCGCCGACAGCTTGAAGCGGCAGTGAAGACGCTACCCTTGATGGCGGCGCTGTTCATTCCTGTGCTGGTCGTGGGCATTCCGTATCTCTATAGCGGAAGCCATGAAGGGGGAGCCGGATGGAGCGGATGGTTCAATCCCGATCCCGCAGATAAGCATCTTGTCGAGATGAGTCACGTGTATCTACAGCGGGGAGGCACAGCGACTTTTCTCTTCCTGAACGGCTACATCGGTCGTGCGATCGTTTATTTCGCAATATGGATCATGATCGGATGGGCGCTGCTGCGCAAGTCTGCCCAGCAGGATGATCCTCCGATCGAAAACTTGAGTCCGCGCTTCCGCCGCATAGCTGCGCCGGGCCTCATTCTGTACGCGTTCACGATTAGCTTCGCTGTGATTGACTGGGTCATGTCGCTCGACCCGCACTGGATATCCACGATTTACGGCTTCATCTTTATCGCTGGTGAGTTGCTGTCGGCCATTAGCCTCATGGTTGTGGTCGAGGCAATCATGTCCAACTACGAGCCGATGGTGTCGCTGCTCAAGGCAAAAGAAGTACAGGACCACGGCAAGCTGATGCTCACCTTTGTCATGTTGTGGGCGTACTTCAGCTTCTCGCAGCTGTTGATCATCTGGGCGGGCAATCTGCCGATGGAGATTCGCTTCTTTACGCGCCGGCTGAATTCAGGCTGGCAGGAGATCGGCCTGGTTTTGGTTATATTCCATTTTTTTGTTCCTTTTTTTATGCTGCTGTCGCGGTCCTTCAAGCGGAACCCGCATCAGTTGGCCTGGCTTGCAGGGTTCATGATCTTCATGCGTTTTGTGGATCTGTTCTTTTACATCGAGCCTAACTTCCACAAATCTGTGCTCGGCGGCGTCGCGGGATATTGGCTCGACCTGGTCGTGCCGATCGCGATTGGTGGTTTCTGGATGGCGTTGTTCTTCCGCAATCTGAGATTGAGACCGCTGCTGCCGGTGTATGACATGCACGCACAGCAGTTCCTGGAATACGCAGGTGCTTCCCATGAGTAATCATCACGGTCATGACGAGCGCCAGAACGGCGGGGGTTTCGAGCAACAGGACCTCGGTTCACGCCCCGTGTATGGATTTTTGATTTCACTGGTTGTGGTTGGGGTTTTGCTTTATTACGTGCTGTGGGGAGTTTTCCATTTTCTGGACGCGTTTAATCGCAAGCAGGAACGACCGGTTAATCCGATGGTGCAGGCCGAGCAGGACACGCGCGAGCCGAGTACTCCGCACACGAATTTGAAAATTCAGCAGGAGTTTCCCGAGCCGCGGCTTGAGGACAATGAGCGAACGGAACTCGCTCCGTTTCGATATCAGGAAGAACAGAAGTTAAACAGTTATGGCTGGGTCGATCAGAACGCTGGAGTGGCGCGTATTCCAATCACCAAGGCGATGGAATTAATCGCCCAACGCGGCCTGCCAACGACGCCCCAAGCGGGTACAGCTCCGACATCAACTGTAGGTATGGCGCAGGCTGCGGCGGCCGTTGCCGACACCAGCAATAAGCCGAGCACAGCAAAACCAGCAGGAAAAGGGAAAAAGCAGTGAGCGGTAGGAATCACAATTCGGAGTTTGGAATATTGTTTGCGTTCGCATTGGGCCTTGCATTCGCTTCGACGGCTTTCGCTCAAAACATGTATTCCGGCGGTGGCGGAATCATGGCCCCTTCGGCAAACGTGAAGCCGCCAGGTTTGACTAATGTTGGGCTCGAGCAGCGGCTCAATGCGCAGGTCCCTGCAGATCTTGCGTTTCGAGATGAAACTGGTAAGCCGGTCAAACTGGGAGAGTATTTCGGCAAACGGCCGCTCATCCTCAGCCTCGTGTATTTCCGCTGCCCGATGCTTTGCAACGAAGTGCTGGCTGGCGTAGAGGGCTCGCTGAAAGCTATCAGCTTCAACCCCGGTCAAGATTTCGATGTTCTCACCGTGAGCTTTGATCCCAAAGACACTCCTGAATCGGCCACCGAAAAGAAAGCCGAGATGTTAAAGCATTACAAGCGTGACGGTGCTGCCGGCGGCTGGCATTTCCTCACCGGATCACAGGAGTCGATCGATGCCCTTACCAAGGCAGTTGGCTTTCAGTATCAGTACGACAATACGACCGACCAATTCGCCCACACGACTGGATTGATGATCCTGACGCCTGACGGCAAAGTAGCGCAGTACTACTACGGCGTGAATTTTCCACCTCGCGACGTTCGCCTCGGCTTGATTCAGGCCTCGCAGGGCAAGATTGGCACGCTGGCAGATCAGGTGTTGCTGTACTGCTATCACTACGACCCGAAGACGGGCAAGTACAGCGCGATGATCAATCGCATTATCCAGCTTGGAGGGGGATTGACGATTCTCTCGATTGGAGCGGTCGTTCTGGTGCTGTTGCGTCGCGGTTCAGATTCTGAATTGAGGGGGCACGGCAGGGCGTAGCCGCTATGTTCGATAACTTTCCACTTTGGCCGACGGGCGCGTCTTCGCATGCGCTGGGAGTTGACCTGCTGTACATTTTGCTGGTGGTCATCTCAGCGGTAATGACGCTGGGGATTGCCGCGACTATAGCCGTTTTTGGGATGAAGTACCGGCGTCGGCATGGTCGTGAGGCGCAGCAGATCGAAGGATCGCTTATCCTCGAAATCGCATGGTCTATTATTCCGCTCGGCATTTTTTTCGTGATCTTTGCCTGGGGAGCGGTGATCTACTTCCAGATGCGCACGCCGCCGCGTGATGCCGCCGAAATCTATGTCGTCGGAAAGCAATGGATGTGGAAGATCCAACACATTGAAGGGCAGCGAGAGATCAATGAGTTGCACGTTCCTGTTGACCGAGATGTCAAGCTGATCATGACTTCGCAGGACGTGATCCACAGTTTTTTTGTGCCGGAGTTCCGCGTAAAGCAGGACGTCGTTCCCGGCCGCTATACGACTTTGTGGTTTCGGGCGACGAAAACCGGCACATATCACCTGCTGTGTACTCAATTCTGCGGTACGCAGCACTCGGGCATGATCGGGGACGTAGTGGTCATGAACCCAACCGACTACCAGTCGTGGATGTCCGGTGGCACGGTCACGGGATCGCTGGCGCAGAACGGGCAAACGCTCTTTCAGCAGCTCGGCTGCTCGACGTGCCATCGCTTCGATGTGCAGGGTCGGGGCCCAAACTTGATTGGAGTATTCGGCAAGCCGGTGCAATTGCAAGACGGACGTGCCGTAACCGCGGACGAAAATTATGTTCGCGAATCGATACTGGTTCCTACGGCGAAGGTGGTTTCTGGCTTTCAGCCGATCATGCCTCCGTTCCAAGGGCAAGTAAGCGAAGATCAATTGACCGCGCTGGTGGCTTACGTGAAATCGTTGAGCCAGCAGCCCGCGGGAGCTGCGGGCGGTCCGACTAACAAACCGACGCCCGTAGTTCCGGCACCATAGGATTAGAAAATGGCCACCACAGCAGTCAGCGTCGAACCGAAGAATTACATAAATGCGGAGTACGGCATCCGCTCGTGGCTTTTCACCACTGACCACAAGCGCATCGCCCTGCTTTACTTGGTTTCCATCACTGCGATGTTCTTTGTCGGCGGTTTCTTCGCCTTGTTGATCCGGCTCGAATTGCTCACCCCGGCCGGAGACCTGTTGCTTGCCGACACGTACAACAAGATGTT
>QHZW01000320.1 GCA_003224815.1 Acidobacteriota bacterium
CTGATAATTCAGACCGTACGTGATAGACAGGTTGCGGCGCGCTTTCCAGGTGTCCTGGAAAAAGATGTTGTAATTATCGACAGACCAATGCCGGACGATCGGGGCATTTGGTGCAATCGTCGTACCGCCCTGGGATCCGATCTTGTAGTTATAGACGCCATCGACCTCACTTTCGAGGCCGATCAAGGCCGCGAGAGGAAAGTCGTAAGAATGCGTGTCGCCGGGGTCAACGCCGGGAAGAGTATCCGCGGTAGTGCAATTGGAGAATCCTTGCGCAATACACGCGGGATTGAAGCCGTCGTTCTTGTTGGCAAAACCCCCTTCTTTAATCCAGTCGGCATTGGTGAGGACATCGCTGAAGTTGGCGCCGTAGTCATAATTGTTCAGGCGTGAAAGCAGAATATTGGTGCCAAATTGGAAGTTGTGTGATCCTTTGACCCAATCAACTGTGTCCACAATGTTGTGTACCGGCGCAGTATGTCCAAAGGAGTAGGAAATATCTTGGTCGAGATCGCGCATCATCACCCACGGCTCGTTGGAATCACCGCCAACGCCAATGCTATCGCGCGTGAGCCCGTAGCTGAAGCTGTTCACCACGCGCGGTCCCCACAGGCTGGTGTAACCGACGGCAAAGCCCTTGGCCAAGTTCAGGATGGTTTGCTGCGGAGGCCTGCCCGGAAGAAATGGGGTGCCGGTGGCGGTGTTGGGAACATCGTGCTGATCGACGCCCGTGCCTCGGAAGAAGAGCGTGTGATTGCCGTTCTGTGTGATCTTGTAATCGATACGGCCGATGTACCAGTTCTCGCGAATCGTGGTCGGCGCAGCAAAACGGAATGTGCCGAAATTCTGGTAGTACATTCCGGCTCCTGCTCGAATCGATGTCCTATCGGTTGGACTCCACGCGATGCCCAAGCGAGGAGCAAAGTTCTTCGTTTGCGAGCTATACACGCCGGGCTTCCCGTAGAAAGAACCTGCAGGACCAAATCCAAACGGTGCCCCGCCAAGCAGTTGATTGTCTGGAATGCCTTTATACATCGCTGCCTGACGCTGGCTAAACCACGTGCCCATATTGACCGTTGGCGTGACCTCCTGACCCGCGGTCTCCGTCATGGGTGTCATGAGCTTCTCCGGCGCCTAATTGAGCATTCTTCACAAAAAAGTCGTTGGCTTCGCCAACTCCGTTGCGATTGAATTCATACAGCGAACCATGAAAGTTGTTGGTGCCACCCTTCGTGACCATAGCGATCTGAGCCCCCGAGGAGCGCCCCTCGCTGACGCCGTAGTTGGACGTAGTCACACGGAATTCGTCCACGGAAAAAGGCGTCGTCGGCAGCACGCCGTTAAACGCATACCCGAGGAATTCGTTGTTATTGCTCACCCCATCGAGCGAAATGTTGTTTTGATCGCTGCGCTCGCCGTTAACCATGCCGGCGCGGGTGTCGTAGTCATCCTGAAGCTTGTTTTCGCCGTTGAATGCTACGCCGGGTTGCAGACTGAGCAGAAGCACGTTGTTTTCGCCGGGCAAGGGGAGGTTCTCAATAGCATTGGCACCCATGGTTTGGCCGACGCTGGCATCGGTGGTGTTGAGCGGCGGTGCTTCAGTGGTAACGGTGACCACCTCAGCGATTGTGCCGACACTCATCTGGAAATTGAGCGTCGCCGGAAGATCCACCCGCAGAGTTACACCCGACTGCTCGTATTTCTTGAAGCCTTTGGCTTCGACAGTCACTCTGTACATGCCCGGAAGTACTTCCAAGAACGAATACAGGCCGTTTGTGCCAGAGGTCGTCGAGCGACCAGCATTGGTCTCAATATTGGTGAGGCTTACCTGTGCTCCGACAACCGCAGAGTCGGACGAGTCTGTCACTGTGCCACGGAGCGCCGTAGTCGCTTGTCCCCATGCGCTCGCCGCGTATAAGCCGAAGCAAACCGCCAGCAGCCTCGCTATCGTCCGCATAGATTTCTTGCCTCCTGTTGGCTTCCTTTTTCTGCAAATCTGATAGATGGTAAAAAAGCTCACTTTATTGAGCGGAACCTATATACCGCCTGAATACAGCCTTGTCAATGACAAAAAAGTCAAATATGCAACATTTGTTTCTGCGCAAATAGTGTCAGCCGGAGTACCAACGGTAGCCGTGTCGCTGTGCCTGGTCCACCTTTTTCAGGATTGAGAGAGTGCGCGCCCGGCGGTGGTGCGCGCAGAGGGTAAAGAGGATATTAATAAAGCTGATGGGGGCGACATAGGAATTGCTGAACGGCGCCTCAACCGGGGTGAGGAAGCACACGTTGGAGAAGCGCGCAATGGGCGAAACAAATGTATCCGTGATTCCAACGCAGAACGCCCCATTGGCTCTGGCGCGCTGCAGTCCTTCCACGCTCTGCCGCAGGCCGCGACGGAAGCTGATGGCGATCACAAGGTCCTTTTTCCCGATACTCCGCACTGCATGAACGGTTTTGCCAGGCGTGATTGCGGTCACAACTGGCAGGCCGAGAAGCGTAAATTTGTAATCAATGAACTCCACCAGGGCGATGGCCATGTCCCCGCCCAGAACGAGAATGGACCTCGCGCGATGAACTCTTTCGGCGACTGAGGCGATTCGGTCCATATCTAACGTATTGCGCAACGCGTGCAGGTTCTGAAGGTCTTGGTCGAGGGCTTTGCGCGCCTGAGATATAGCATTTGAATCGCCTGCCGAAACCATGGCCTGCATTCCTTGCAATGAGGTCGCGCTGGCAATCGCCAGTTCATGCAAGTACGCTTTGAAATCCTTGTAGCTTTCAAACCCTAAACCCTGGACGATACGCATCACAGTTGCCGGATCTGTGTGTAATTTCTCAGCAAGCGCTCTGACGCTCATGAGCACGTAGTCGCGTGGGTTTTCCTGCACCGGGCGGATGAGTTCCTGCCGCTTCTTATGCAGCCTGGCGATGCGCTCGCCAAAACTCATGGATCCATTTGTGAATATTGCTGCAGGTATTGCGCTCATGGCCGACTCCTGGCTGTGACATCCGACACGCCACTATGCTTCGCTGGTCCAAAAGTGTAACATTTGTTTCCACGTAAGAACCAGGAATAAGGTTTATGCGGAAGATTGCTTTCAATTGACATTCGTACTGTTGCCATAACAGAAGCTGATAGGCGAGGATGCGGTCGAGGCCTAGACGATGGGTTCCGCGTACGCAGAATTTCAGGCAGGGAAAAAAGGATTAATAACTCCGGGCAAATTCGCTGATATGGTTCTGCTTGACCAGGAGATTTTCAGTGTTCCGCCAGAATGTTTGAGTAAGCGAATGCGATCACTACTTGCGTTGTTTGTACTAGCTGTAAATCTCTGTTCTGCTGTTGCGTTCTCACAGGACGTGAATGGCGAGGCCAGCCGCATCCAGGACCACGTTCTCGGCATTGACGGACACAACGACACAGTTCAGCACATCATTTACGAAAACGTCGATCTCGCGAATCGGCTTCCAGATGGAATGATCGACATCCCCCGCCTGAGGGAAGGCGGCATACACGCTCCTTTTTTCGCGCTTTGGGTCCCGACATACTACAGCGGGTCGGAGGCAGTCCGGCGCACACTGGACCTCAGGGATGCCATGCAACGTGTGCTGGATAGGCATCGCGACCAAATTGAGCTTGCAACCAGTGCGCATGATATCGAGCGCATCGTCGGACAGAAGAAAATCGCCGCTGTCCTCACCATAGAAGGCGGCCACCAGATCAATAACGATCTAGCCGTGCTGCGCATGTACCGCCACATGGGAATTCTCGCCATGACACTCACGCATTTTCGCAACACGGATTGGGGCGATTCATCCACCGACAAGCCAGAGCACAACGGTCTTACAGACTTCGGGAAACAAGTGGTGCGAGAGATGAACGCCATCGGCATGATCGTCGATATTTCGCACGTTTCCGACAAGACGTTTTACGATGCTCTGCAGATCACGACGAAGCCTGTCATCGCTTCTCATTCGTCCTGCCGCTCGCTTTCAGATGTGCCGCGCAATATGACCGACGACATGCTTCGGGCCCTGGCAAGAAATGGGGGAGTGGTGGGAGTGAGTTTTGCCGCTGCATTCTTAAATCAGGAGGATGCCGACGAATTAAAGAGAAAAGTCTCCAGCGAGAATGCGGTTGAGCCCAATCTGACCGGAGCCGCGCTCGACGAGCGTGCTACAAAGGAGTATTTCGACGACAAGCACCAGCTTCAAGTTGGGCACGCGACGGTTGAGGATGCGGCTAACTGCATTGATCACGCTGTGAAGGTTGCCGGCATTGACCACGTTGGTATTGGCAGCGACTTCGATGGTATTTCACTTGTGCCCCGTGATCTCGAAGATGTTTCTAAAGTCCCAAACCTCACCGCTGCTCTGCTGAAGCGCGGATACTCTGAGCGTGACATCAGGAAAATTATGGGGGGAAACTTTCTTCGCGTAATTCAGCAAGTCGTTGGGGAATAGAACATCATTCGTCTTAGTGACAGATGTACAAATTGTTACCCTGCGAGGCATCGTCCTGTGGAGGACATCTGTGAACAGGCCAAAAATGTCTTTCTGTGTTGTTGCCGTCATCGCTTTGTTTTTTGCCGCAGCACCGATCGAGGCACAGAAAACCAGCTACGACTTCATCATAAGCGGAGTTCGTGTCGTCGATGGCACCGGCTCGCCCTGGTTCGTCGGTGACATAGCCATTTCCGGCGATCGCATAGCTGCCATTGGCGATTTGCGGAATGCGTCGGCGAACAAACGAATTGATGCGTCAGGTCTTGTCGCGTCGCCGGGGTTCATTGACGTTCAGGGGCAGTCGGAATTCAATCTGCTCGTGGACAATCGTGCCGCCAGCAAAATCACCCAGGGCGTGACGACGGAAATTACTGGCGAAGGCACGTCTATTGCACCGCTGAACGACCGCTTGATTGAAGATCTCAGGGATGATGCCAAAAAATATGGCGTCAAGCTGGATTGGCGATCAATGGATGAATATCTTAATCGCCTTGACCACGCTCATCCTGCAATCAACCTTGGCACGTTCGTGGGCGCTGGCGGCATTCGCACTTATGTCATCGGAAAAGAGAACCGTCCGGCGACCCCCGCAGAGTTAGAACAGATGCGGCAATTGGTCGCGACATCCATAGTGCAAGGCGCCTTCGGTCTGAGTACGGCATTGCAGTATGTGCCAGATTCGTTCGCCTCAACTGATGAAATTGTCGAGCTGGCGAAAGTTGCTCGCAACCATGGAGGCGTTTACTTCACTCACCAGCGTTCGGAATCCGACAACATATTCCCATCTCTCGATGAAGTTTTCTCCATTGCTGAGCGGGCCGGGATCTCAACGACAATTTGGCATCTGAAGACTGCGTACAGCGAGAATTTTGGACAGATGCCGGAAGTTCTTCGCCGCATCGAGCACGCGCGTGCACGAGGGATCGAGGTTGCAGCCAGCGTTTATCCATACAATCATGCGTCCAATGGACTGATCGCGTGTTTCCCCAGTTGGGTTTCGGAAGGCGGTACGGAGCAAATGATCGCGCGGCTGAATGATGCAGCGCAACGCGCCCGGGCCAAAAAAGAAATGGATGAGCCGAATTCGACTTGGGAAAATCAGTGGCGCGGTTCCGGAGGCGCCGCTGGCGTCACGCTTATCCAGGTCGTCAACCCTGAACTGCACAAGTACGAAGGCATGGATTTCGAAAAAATCGGTCGCGAAATGGGCAAGGATCCCAAAGATGCCGCTATGGACATTGCGATTGCCGATCGCGGCAATAGTCAGGTCGTGATTGCCATCATGCGCGACGATGATGTTCGCGCTGCGGTTTCAAGTCCGCTCGTCACCTATGGTTCAGATTCTCCTGCGCAAGCCGAAGACGGGCCGCTGAGCACAACCAAAGCCCATCCCAGGGCATTCGGAACATTCTCACGCATTCTGGCCGAGTATGTTCGGGAACAGCGTGTAATGGGCCTCGAAGAAGCGGTTCGCAAAATGACATCGCAGGCCGCGAGTCGAGTTGGGATCACAGATCGCGGAATCCTGAGACCGGGAATGTTTGCGGATATTGCGGTCTTCGACCCAGCAACGATCAAGGATGTTGCGACCTACAATGATCC
>QHZW01000347.1 GCA_003224815.1 Acidobacteriota bacterium
AAATTTGAACGACCCCGAAGCAGTGAGCGCGACCGTGATGATTTACGGGTTCGGCTTTGACAAAATCGATATCAAACGTCTTGAGAGACTGAAGAGTTCCGTTCTGGTGATCGCCGGCGGCGAAGATACTGGCGCAACGCAGGCAGCTATCAATTTTCTCTCCACCATGAAAGAGGCAAAACGACCGTGCGAGATGCTCATTTATCCGGGTGCGGACCACGGTTATGCGCAACCACTTTTCAATGAAGGAAAGAATTACAACCCCGAGGCCGTCCGCACCACATGGGTGCTCGTGGAAGATTTTCTTAACAACGCACTATCGCGAGGCGTGCAGCCTCTCAAGCAAAGCTCTAGTGGAGATCATTGATAAGGTCGATCATCAACCGCTTGCTTTTCTCGTCTCACGGCGAAAAAGACTACGCTTGCCAGCGTAGGCATATATTAGCAACCCGCGAATCCGATCCACGGCTGATGATGTCTCAGAAAACATCCGCCCCGCGATATCTGCGAGGTTGAGATAAGAGAAATCGTCTGCGTTGTCGCTGTCCTAACGGAAACAATAGATGCCCTGCGTCTGCATTCGCTGTGCACAATCCCGAAAGACGTCGTTCACGCCACAACTAGATTTGTGTCCGAGAAAAAAGCAAACTCGATCGAGATCTCGTTATATCTATTGAGGCCGATTACGCCTTCCGAATAATCGTTTAAAGAAGAGACACCAACAAGTTGTCCACCTGAAAGGCGCTTTTGATTCGCATGCAGTATTGCGACCAGCAGCCTTCGAGCTACTCGTGTGTCTTAAACCGCAACCTTACTAACACAGAGAAACGGAGAACAAGTAAATGAGCAACAACCGCAATCAGCAGACAAAAACGACTGCTCGAGTCCGGAGCTTGTCCATGGCTGCTCTCGCACTCGCATGCGCGTTCGCAGTCACCAATGCGGCGGCGCAAGTCACGCCTCCACCCACCCCCACCGACATTGCCGTACCGGAGGGAAACTCTCCATATTTGGTCGGCCATGCCTACGGAAGCCAGGGCTATACCTGCCTGCCGACGAGCACCGGTGGCACTGCCTGGAACCCCAGCGCCCGTCCCGAAGCCACCCTCTTCGTGGATTTCTTTGGACATCAGGTCCAGATCATCACGCACTTCCAGAGCATTAATGAAAACCCCAAGCCAGGCATCGTCCCCCCTCTGAGTGGGAACGCGACGTGGCAGAGTTCCTTCGATAGCAGCAGGGTGTGGGCGGTCAAGGTGAAGGGGATCGACGCCGGCTCGGACCCTGCGAGTTGCTCGCATACCGGCTCGATTCAATGCCTATTGTTGCAGTCGGTGGGGAACAAGAAAGGGCCCACGGGCGGTAACCTCCTGTTCAACGCCAGCTTCGTTCAACGTCTGAACACCAACGGCGGAGCTGTCCCTACCAGCGTCTGCACCGCGGGTCAGACTCAGCTCGTGCCCTACACGGCCGATTACTTTTTCTTCCGGGCGGACAACTAGGCAGTTTGATGTCGCGAAGTTTCGGGTGTTCTGCACGCGAAGTTCGCACCGTGTTGGGGGTCTTCGCGTGCACGCCCGCTGAGCTTGGAATTTATTTGGAATTTCTTTGCGAGCTGCTAAGGATTGTTTCGAGTGTTACGCCTAGTTTTGCAGCAGAAACCGCGAAGTGGACGAGTTAGTGGAAAGAGCTGGAGGCTGGAGGCGACAAGATTGGGTCGAAACTCGAAGGATTAATCCTCGAAACCAAATATTAGGAGAACTTGTAATGAATAGAAACCTGTATCAAGCAAAAGAGAAGGGTAGTTTGTCGCGAATATTGCGCCTCGGGAAGTTGCAGCGCATCTGTGCAGGCCTTGCCTTTGTGGCTTCAATTTCCGGTACTGCGATCGCCCAGTACCCTGGCGGCGGGGGCGGAACAGGTACCTACCCAGGGGGTACGCGTCCGAGCTACGGGTCAAAAGGCGCCGTAATCGGTGGAGTCGTAGCTGGTGCAGCTGCTGGTGCCGGTTTGCTCTATTGGAAGCTTCACAATCGGGCCAAGCTGCGAGGCTGCGTAGCTGGTGAGGGAGACAAGCTCGTCAATGAAAAGACCAACCAGAGCTACAACCTAACGAACAAGCAAAACCAGTCGTTGAAACCCGGAGAGCGCGTGGAACTGGTGGGCAAAAAGGCCAAGGACGCCTCGGGCGAGCCAACCTTCGAGGTCCACAAAATGAGCAAGGACCTTGGCCAGTGCACGGCAACAACAGCAGAGCAGCGGTAATGCCGCAGCCGTTCATCGAGCTGCCGCTGAGCGAGGGCCGGATAATCCGCCCTTCGGCAGGAAGTGGACAGTATGGTGCGTAAATTACCGATGCGCGCCTTGGATAACCAAACGGCGAGTTGAGCAAATAGCGGCAGATGACTTTGGAGGGTTTACGCGGTTCGCAGCGCGCACGAGACCACCGTGTTTGAGTGATTCTGCGTAGCGCTGCTTAAGCCGTTCCGGGTTCTTAAACAAACCGCAGAAGTCAGGACGGGAGTGGTTCCATGGCGATTAAAACCTCAGCGGTTATCGAAGATACCATACACAGAATTCCTATCGCGGAACTTATGTCGCGTGCGCCCTCGTTCGAATGGACAAGTCTGCAACCTCGCGGCGACTTCTCAGCAAGGTATGAGCGCGTCCAGTTTGAGCCGGACAACTATCAGATCGCATTTGTGTCTTTTCACAATAGTCAGGATCGCGCCGGCGGAAGTCAGCCGCGAGCTGGCAGGATGGGCCGGCTTTTCCTTTTGCCATTGACCTGGACGGAATTTGTGACTCGAGTGCGCGGAAGCCTATCCCACTCGATTGCATCCGAGGAAAACAAGATTGTGCGGTTTGGCGGCGTCAGCATCGATCCTTTATCGATGGAGGTGCGTCGATCTGACCTCCCAGTAAGCCTGACTGCAATGGAATTCAAGCTTCTTAGCTTCTTCGTTTCAAATCCCAACCGAGTGTTCTCGCGGGACCAGCTACTGAATGAAGTATGGGGATATGACAACTATCCTTGCAGCCGGACTGTTGACAACCACGTTTTGAAACTACGGCAGAAACTTGAGTTGGAGCCTGCCGAACCAGTTCACTTCCGAACGGTCCATGGGATTGGTTACAAATTCATTCCCTGAATTGAGCTGACGTTTGACCAAACATTGCGAGGTGTCTGTGGAACTGACGATGACTGAAAATGTGAAGTCCCCGATGGGGTGCACTTTCGACCGAGACCTGGCCCTGGTGCATGCCTGTAAGAGCGGAAATGCCGCCGCGTTCGAAGAACTTGTAAAGCGATATGACACCAAGCTTTTTCGAATCGCGCAGCACATCACCCATAATCGGGAGGACGCGCAGGACGCAGTGCAAGAGGCCTTTCTGAAGGTTTTTCGAAAGCTGACTCAATTCCAGGAGAATTCAAAATTCTCCACTTGGCTGACTCGGATCACGGTCAATGAATCTCTGATGAAGCTGCGAAAGCAGCGCCACAACAAGGAATTCTCTATTGACAACAACTTCGAAAGCGAAGACCGCAGTCCTACTTCCGAGTTAACTGATTGGGCCCGTAACCCCGAAGAACTCTACCGGGGATTTGAGTTACGAAACATTCTAAGAAGCGAACTGCAAGAGTTACAGCCCGGCTTAAGAGTGGTCTTCGTATTACGTGACATCGAGGGGCTTTCGACCGAAGAGACGGCGGAGGTGCTGGAGTCCACCCCCGTAGCAGTCAAGGCTCGGCTGTGGCGTGCTCGCCTCAAGTTGCGCGAACGGCTAAGTAAGTACTTCGGTATCTCTGTGACAGCTAATTGACCATTTCTTCTGCTGATGGAAAGTGCAGAAGCAGAAAGTGCAGAAGGGAAGGCCCAGCGAGTGACGCCTCTCGCGCTCAAAATGACACTTCGCGTAAATCACCATAGCAAAACCAACAAGCCTAAAGGAGAAACAAATGAAAAATACATCACTAGCAGTAATCATGGCTATCGCCTCCGGTTTGACCGGCATGGCACCGCGCGCGAATGCGGTGACGGGCGACAGCACTACCTTCAACTTGAAAGTGTCGGTCGGTGCTGCAACTTGCCTCGCCACCAATGCATCCGGTCGTGTAACTATCAGCGACTTGGGTCCAGTTCAGAACTTGCACGTGGAGATGTTCCACCTGCCGCCCAAGACTGAGTTCGCAACATTTCTCCTCCAAGTGCCGAAAAGTCCATTTGGCTTGGCGTGGTACCAGGGCGACATCGTCACCAACGCGGATGGTAGGGGCGTCGGGGATTTCACTGGCATTTTCAATAAAGAGACCTTCATCCAGGCGCCGGGCGTTGCTCCTGCACCCGTGGTGTTCCCCGACAATGCATCCAGTAATCCTGCCACTCGTCCAGTCCAAATCTATCACCTGGGAATTTGGTTCGCGGATGCAACCGAAGCAGGCAACGCTGGTTGCCCAAACACGGCTACTCCATTTGACGGTGATCACCAGGCCGGCATCCAGGTGCTGAATACCAGCAATTTCCCGGACGGCCACGGACCACTACTCAACCTTCAGTAGTCGGCGGCTATCAACTTTGCAAAACTAAGGTCCAGCAGCGAGGTGGGAACTATCGAGGACCCACCTCGCTTCAGATTGTTCCAGCAAACGTTCATGCCGCACGACAGTGTCTCAGATTTGGGGGGACAACGATCGAATGGATATTTCTATCAG
>QHZW01000334.1 GCA_003224815.1 Acidobacteriota bacterium
TGATCACCGACTTAAGGGGCGAGGGATTCAAGGTAGTCGCGATTACGGATCTGCATTTAGCAAAGCTGCCGGGATACAAGCCGTACGATGAAGGCATGAAGGGCGACTATTTCGTCAAGAATCCTGATGGCTCGGTTTACGTCGGAAAGGTGTGGCCAGGTGACGCCGTCTTCCCCGACTTCACGCGCGCGGAGGTCCGCAAATGGTGGGGCACGCTCTACGAAGATTTCGTGAAGATGGGAATCCGAGGTTTCTGGAATGACATGAACGAGCCCGCGATATTTGAGCGCGCCGACAAAACCATGCCGCTCGACATTGTGCATACAGTTGAGGGCCGAAAGACTGATCATCGCGAAATCCACAATGTTTTTGGAATGCAGAACGCGCGCGCGACTTACGACGGCCTGCTCGCGCTGCAACCGAATCACCGACCGTTTGTGCTCACCCGTGCCGCTTTTGCCGGTGCGCAGCGCTACGCTTCCACGTGGACGGGTGACAACAGCGCCACGTGGAATCACATGCGAATTTCAATTCCGCAACTGCTGAATCTCGGCCTGTCAGGATACACGTTCGTTGGCGATGACATCGGCGGCTTTGCGGGAAGTCCTACTCCGGAACTGCTGACAAGATGGATGGAGTTGGGCGCGTTCAATCCCATTTACCGCAATCACGGGGCGAAGGGCACCCGTAATCGCGAGCCATGGGTGGACGGGCCCGAGCATGAGGCCATCCGCAAGAAATATATTGAGCTTCGTTATCAGCTTCTTCCTTACATCTACACAGAAATGGAAGAAGCCGCGAAGACCGGCGTTCCCCTAATGCGGCCGATGTTTCTGGAATTTCCGAACGAAAAAGATTTTGAGACCATGGACACTGAGTTCATGTTCGGCTCCGAACTACTCATCGCTCCGAAGGTGGATGAAAAATTCGAGCCGTACGACGTGAAGCTTCCCGCGGGCACATGGTATGACTTCTGGACGGGCCACAAAGTAACCGCCAGCACTCTGACCGTCAATCCTCCGCTCGAGGCAGTCCCCATTTATGTTCGCGGCGGCAGCGTACTGGCCGAGCAGCCGGTCGTGCAAAATACAGACGAAGTTCCGCAGGGCCCGCTGCAGATTTCTGTCTATCCGGGCCCGGATTGCCGCGGATCAATTTATCAGGATGACGGAAACACTCTCGCCTACCAGCATGGCGAATTCGTGCGCATGCAGTTCACCTGCGAAGCGCGCCCGGAGTCATTGCGGCTGAAGTTCACGACCGAGCAATCGCAGTACACGCCTTGGTGGAGAAACGTGAACTTTGTTTTCTTCGGAATAATAAGTAAGCCTGCGACGATCGTTCTCGATGGTAAGAGTGTGTCCGATTGGCAATATGACTCGGCAAAAGGTGCGGTCTCGATCAATCTGAAAACGCAGCAGGCTGGCGAGATCGTGATCAATGTCCACTGAACAAAGCCGCGGTGCTACCGAGTCTGTTTCACGTTCATCATCCAGTTCGGTGATAAACTCCCGCTTTGCCTGAACCTCAGGCAGGAGTCCGCATGAGTTGGGCCAGCAAGCTGTCCAAGTCGTACCGAATCGACGCAGCGAAGAATTTCAAGCTGAAACATTTCGATCCCGCCAGCACGGCCCACGTCCAGTCTAAAGAACACGCGCAAGAACTCCTCGCAAAAGGCATTGCGGAAATGGCTGAGTATCAGGACAGGCTTTATGCTCAGGACCGCTGGGCCGTACTGCTGATTTTTCAAGCGATGGATGCCGCCGGAAAAGACGGTGCAATAAAACATGTAATGTCGGGGGTGAACCCGCAAGGTTGTCAGGTGTTCTCGTTCAAGGCACCGTCATCTGAAGAACTGAACCATGATTTCCTGTGGCGCACGACTAAGTGCCTGCCGGAGCGCGGCCACATCGGAATATTCAACCGCTCGTACTACGAAGAGGTGCTCGTAGTGCGCGTTCATCCCGATATTTTGAAGAATGAGCGACTGCCGGAATCATTGGTGACGAGGGATGTCTGGCAGCAACGATTTGAGGATATCTGCGGCTTTGAGAACTATCTTGCGCATAACGGCGTGGTGGTCCGGAAGTTCTTTCTCAATGTTTCGAAGAAGGAACAGAAGCGGCGGTTTATGGAGCGGCTCGACTCTCCCGAAAAGAATTGGAAATTTTCTGCCGCAGATGTAAAGGAACGGCAGTGCTGGGACGACTACATGACCGCCTACGAAGAGATGATCTCCGCGACTTCGACTAAGAATTCTCCGTGGTACGTGGTTCCGGCTGATAACAAGTGGTACACGCGCCTGGTGGTGGCGGCTGCGATTGTGGACACGTTGAAAGATCTAAAGCTTGAATATCCGACCGTGGACCCAAATAGACGCAAGCAGTTGCTGGTGTCGAGAGCCGAGTTGCAGAAAAAGAAGTAGCAGCAAACGGCCTTTGTTGTAGGTCGTGCGAGGACCGCCTTACCCGCTTAAAATCTCGTGGCCGCACCTCCCACCATCGTTGGCATTGGCGAAATTCTCTGGGACCTGTTGCCCTCAGGACGTCAACTCGGAGGAGCGCCAGCCAATTTCGCCTATTGCTCGCATCTCTTGGGTTCTCGCGCTGTGGTCGTCAGCCGGGTAGGTGAGGACCAGCTTGGTGGGGAAGCGCGGAAACTGCTACTTCGGAAAGGCATCAGCGATCGATTTTTGCAGGCAGATGCAGCTCTGCCGACAGGGACTGTGCATGTGAGTTTGAATCCCGATGGTCAGCCACAATTCGGGTTTACCCAGCCAGTCGCTTGGGATTCCCTGGAGTGGAATGACGAACTCGGCAAGCTCGCGTGGTCGGCCGACGCGGTTTGCTTCGGGACACTCGCACAGCGATCATCGCAGACGCAAGCCACGATTCTAGAATTTATACGGGCCACGCGTGCCGACGCTCTGCGGGTCTTCGATGTCAATCTGAGGCAGCAATTTTATTCCGCCGGGATGATCGCAGATTCGATGATGGCGGAAAGCATTGTGAAGCTTAGTAGTGAGGAGGTGCCGAGAGTTGCGGCACTGTTGAATTTGCCTGTAAGCGATATGTATCTGTTCTGCAGTGAGGTCATCCGGCGATTCAGATTACGACTGGTCTGCATTACCCGTGGCCAGAACGGAAGCATTCTTGTCGATGCAGTAAGCACCGACGAGCATCCCGGATTTCGAGTTCAGGCCAAAGATGCCGTGGGCGCAGGCGATGCCTTTACGGCCGGCTTGGTCCACGAATTTCTGCGCGGATCATCTCTTGCCGCGATGAACGACACTGCCAATCGCATGGGAGCATGGGTCGCTTCGTGCGAAGGAGCGATGCCGCAGCCGCCAAAAGCAGGACTGGCCGCTGCAATCGCGCATCTCGAGAGAACATAGTCACCGCGCATCAAGGGCACCTCTTAATTTGAGGACGATCCTCTCGCTTATGACGTTGCCCAGGCGGGATTTATGCGAAAGCGTCGCCGTAAGCCGGCTGAAAGAAGCTGTGATTGCTCAGCAGACTCTCGATTGCGCGCACCACTTCGCTTCCTGTGCTCTTTGAAACAGCGCCTTTGAAGCCCGCGTGCTGAGCCTCTCTGGTCAACTCTTTTGAAAGCTGCTGAACTGTGAGAAGCAAGATAGGAAGCTCAGGAGATTTTCTCGATATTGCGCGCGCCGCCTCGAACCCATTCATTTGCGGCATCGCGAGATCGAGCACAACTACATCAGGTTTAAGTTCCGCAGCTTTGCCCACCGCGTCCTGACCGTCATGGGCGTCTCCGCAGACACTCCAGTCATTGTGATTTTCAATTAGTCGCCGGAGCAGTCGGCGGATGGATGCGTCGTCATCGGCAATCAGAATCCGCACGGCCATAAGGGGAGGTCCGTTCCGCCATGCGTTCGTCGGCGAGGTAAAGCCAAAAACCGATTCTCAATCTCAGCCTCTCTTAGCCGCAATACCCTTGTTACCGGATTACCTGCAATGTTACTGAGAGAGAGCAACTCGGGCGCGTGGGACTGGGCGGGCGCACAAAAACAGGCGCTCATTGAACCCTATGGCTATAAGACTGAATCGAATGTAGCTTAACCAGCTGGACACCGCACGATGAGCTCTCAAGCGCAGCCGCAAGCTCAACCTGACATTAATCCCTGGCTGATTGCGATCGCGGTCATGTCGAGCACCTTCATGGAGGTGCTGGATACGACTGTCGTAAACGTGTCTCTGCCGCATATTGCGGGTAGCCTTTCCGCATCGGTGGATGAAGCCACCTGGACTCTTACCTCTTATCTGGTCGCTAATGCTATAGTCCTGCCACTTACGGGATGGCTGGCGGGCCGCTTCGGGCGTAAGCGCCTGCTGCTGGGTGCAGTTGTAGGATTCACCGCTGCGTCCTTCCTCTGCGGCCTGGCCCCATCGCTTGGTTTCCTGATCGCATTCCGTATTGTTCAGGGCGCCTGCGGTGGTGGTCTGCAGCCACTATCGCAGGCCGTGCTCCTTGAATCTTTCCCCGCGGAAAAACGCGGACAGGCCATGGCTTTCTGGGCGCTCGGAATCGTTGTTGCACCCATGCTGGGTCCCGTCCTGGGCGGGTGGCTGACTGACAATTACAGCTGGCGCTGGGTGTTCTACATCAATGTGCCCATCGGCGTGCTGGCCATTCTGTTGACACAAGCTTTCATTTTCGATCCGCCGTACCTGCGCAAGGAGCGCACAGGAATTGACTATTGGGGAATTGGGTTGCTCGTCGTCGGCATGGGATCACTGCAGGTCATGCTTGACAAGGGCCAGGAAGAAGACTGGTTCGGCTCGCATTTCATCATCACATTGGCCGTGTTAGCCGTAATCGGGTTGGGTGGGCTGATCATTCGCGAACTCAAAGCGGAACATCCAGTAATCGATCTCAACGTGTTTCGCTATCGATCCTATGCTATCGGAACGTTCCTGATGACCGCGGTGGGTTTTGTGCTTTACGGAAGCACGGTGCTCTATCCACTGATGATGCAAGAACTTCTGGGTTATACCGCAACCCACGCGGGCGTCACCAACTTTCCTCGCGGCATGGCTTCTTTCGTATTCATGCCGATCGTGGGATTTCTTACGGGCAAGGTTGACGCACGCAAGTTGCTGGCAGCAGGACTGCTGCTAACGGCGGCGGCCATGTTTGAGGTTTCGTTCTTCAGCCTGGACGTTGGCTTTTGGAATTTCGCTTTGCCTTTGATCCTGCAGGGGGTGGGATTGGGCTTGATTTTCGTTCCACTGACCACAGTTACAAACGATCCCGTTCCGCGCGAGAAGATGGGCAACGCAACCAGCATTTTCAACCTGATGCGAAATATTGGCGCGAGTATTGGAATCTCCGTCGTGCAGGCGCTCCAGTTCCGCCGCATGCAGGCGCACACCGTTTACTTGGGGCAGCACGTAAATCTGGCTAGTCCTGAGGCGCAGCAGAGATTGGCTGGTATGCAAAGCAATTTCATGGCAAAAGGAGCTGACCCGGTGACTGCCGCACACCAGGCACATGTCGCGATTTGGGGCTTGGTGCAGCAGCAAGCCGCCATGCTCTCTTACAACGACGTGTTCCGTTTTATGGGTGGTATGTTCATGATTATGATGCCTCTTTTGCTCATTATGAAGAAACCCAAGGGAGGCAAGGGCCCGCCCATGGCGCACTGAGAGTGAATTTCCGATAGTCGCAATCTGAATTTTGAATGTAAAAATAAAAGAAGTAACCTTGACGTATCAGTAATCATCTACCTACCATAGTCACAAGCTAATGAGACTTTCCCAGCAAATGCGGTGCCAGTGTTGTCCTTGTTGTTGTACGTGTGTCCACACTGGCGCGGGAGAGCGACTAACCTGAGAGTTTAGTTTTATCGGTATAGAAGCCCATCGCCAGTGCACTCTGGCGGTGGGCTTTTTGTTTTTGCGGGGATCTGAAACAGGGTTGGAGCAAATTGATGGAAACGGGCAAAGTTTTTCTGGTTGGAGCAGGGCCGGGTGATCCGGAGCTGCTGACGCTGAAGGCGGCTAAAGCCCTACGCTCAGCAGACGTTGTTCTGCATGACGAGCTAGTGAGCGCCGAAATCCTCGCGCTCATTCCATCGCACGCAACGCTGATCAACGTCGGCAAGCGGGCCGGACAGAAGAGCGCTTCCCAAGAAGAAATCAATCGGCTGCTCGTACAGCACGCATTTCTTGGACTGCAAGTCGTGCGTCTGAAGGGTGGCGACCCATTTGTTTTCGGACGGGGCGGGGAAGAACTGGAAGCGCTGCGGAAGGCTGGGATCAACGTTGAAGTGGTCCCAGGCGTAACCGCTGCTCTAGGCGCCGCCGCCGGATTACAACTGCCGCTTACGCAACGCGAAGTCTCATCGACCTTGATTCTGGTTACCGGCAGCAGCAGGAACTCTAACCACATTGCGAACTGGCCGGATCGCATACCCTCGAATGCGACCGTTGTGGTTTACATGCCCGGCGACCTTATAACCCTTCAGGAAAGACTGCTTGCTTCCGGAATTGCTCCAGAAACACCATGCGCAATCATTTCCCAGGCGACAACTGAATTTGAACAGGTCCACGTCACAACCGTGCGGCTGCTGACTGATTCGCCGAGTCTCGCGGCTCCTCGGCTGCTGGTGGTCGGCGAAGTTGTGCGCCTCGCTGATCCTGCACGTCTGAGCGCGAAATTTAGCAGTCTTGAGTTGAACGATTTTTCAGCGGTGAACCCGAACTCTGCGGAGAGTGCCAAGTGAAAGCCGATTTTGAGCGCGTCAAGGTTGTTGCTGAAAGCTGGAATCCCGAGCAAGTATTGTCATGGGCGTTCGCCACATATGGCGAAAACATCGCACTGGCGACGGGAATGGGCGTTGAGGGCATGGCACTGCTCGACATTGCATTCCGGATCAATCCTGACGTAAAGGTCTTTACCGGAGATACCGAATTTCTGTTTCCAGAGACCTACGACCTGATCGATCGCGTGGAACAGCGCTACGGAATCAAGATTGAGAAGCTCTATTCCGAGCTGACGCCCGAGGAACAGTCGAAAGAATTCGGGCCGAGGCTGTGGGCGCGCGATCCTGACCAATGCTGCGCTCTACGTAAAGTTGAACCGCTACGCAGGAAGTTGTCTACGCTCGATGCCTGGATCACTGCCATTCGCCGCACGCAAACCGCCGAGCGCGCCGGCGTTCGCAAGGTTGATTGGGACCAAAAGTTTGATCTGGTCAAGATCAGCCCGCTCGCCGACTGGACGCGCGAAAAAGTGTGGAGCTACGTCCTAAAGAACGACGTGGCGTACAACGAGCTGCACGACCGAAATTATCCGAGTATTGGTTGCACACACTGCACCCGCGCGGTAAAACCGGGCGAAGATCCCCGCGCCGGACGCTGGTCAGGCTTGGGCAAAACCGAGTGCGGACTTCACACCCCGGCAACGGCGTCGTCGCTGGTGCAATTGGTTCCGGTGGGTGCGGAAGAGTAGAAGAGAGTGGTTAGTGATTAGTTGCTAATCGTGAATATCTTATGACCAGGCAATCACTGATTGCCCGCGCGTCCCCGATTAGTGACTGACCACTAGCCACTGCTTTGTTCCGCTATAATTCACCCCACCAATGGACTTCGATCAACTGATTACATTCCTTGAAGTCGCGAAGCTGGGGAGTTTTTCGCGCGCCGGCCAGAAAGTATTCCGCTCTCAATCGGCGGTGAGCGCGCAGATTCGTCAACTGGAGCAGTCTTACGGAGACCGCCTGCTTGATCGTACCGGCAAAGATGTGACGCTTACTCCCGCCGGGCGCGCGTTGTTTGCATACGCTGAGCGCATGCTGCAGTTGCGTGATGAATCGCTCCTGGCCGTTGCCGATCAGGGTAACACTCCACGGGGCACAATCACGGTTGGCGCGAACGAAGCGACCTGCCTCTATGTTCTACCGGACGTGTTCGCTAAATATTGCGGTCTATATCCTGGCGTGCAGATCAGCATTTACCGAAATTTCAGTTACAAGATCGTCGAGAAACTCGAGAATGGATCAATTGATGTCGGCATCGTCACTATGCCAGTGAAGAGCTCGAACCTGAAGACGCATCCCATTTTTCGCGATCAGCTGATGCTGATGGTCAGCCCACAGAATCCATTAGCTAAGTTGGAAATCGTTCCCATAAGCGAAATCGCGAGGCAGCCGCTACTTTTGCCAAAGACCGGATTCAGCCGCCGTGTTATGGACAAACTCTTCCGCCCCTATGCCGCGACTCTGCAAGTGCGCATGGAACTGCCGAGCGTAGGCATGATCAAGAGCTTTGTCGCCGCCGGACTTGGGGTTTCGATTATTAGTGCGAGTTTCGCGCGCGATCAGGTGCTCGCCGGACGCGTGAAGCTGATTCCGATCAAAGGTGAAGAGTTGTGGCGTGAACTTGGCGTTGCCTATCGCCGGGACCGTACATTGACACGCGCGACGACAACGTTCATCAGCACAGTGCGGCAGTCGGCGGCAATGGCAAAGTAGGCTTCTTCGTTCGGTGCAGCAGGCGGGGGATGGCAGGCCGCTCCAGCGACTCTCTATTTGACCGTCACCTTCTCCTTGATGGTAAGCCCGTCTCCAATTGAATTCCGAGAACCCGACTCCGCAACCAATACGGAGACTCGGCTGATTTCTGACGTATTGGCGAAGGACCGCAAGGCCACTGCGGAATTCGTGTCCCGTTGTACCGATTGGATCTATCCGTTCGTTCGACGTCGGCTGGTGCCGAGGACAGAGTTGGTTGAGGATCTAATGCAAGAGATTCTCTTGGCGGCCTGGCAGGCTCTGCCGGGCTTCCGCGCCGAAGCGGACCTGCGAAGCTGGGTCCTGGGAATCGCGCGGCATAAGCTGGAGGATTACTACCGAAAGAGGATTCGCGAGTATGAGCTCGCCGAAGAAAGCGATCCGGAAGTTGACCTGGCAGTCATGCCGATTCTAGAGCAGCAAATCGATTCCGCGGCCCAGCAAGAACAAGTGCAGAAGACTCTTTCCGCATTGCCCGAGCCATATGCGCTGGTGTTGCTTTGGAGATACCGGGACGAGAAGAGCGCTCGCGAAATGGCAGAACTGACTGGCAAGACGGAAAAAGCAATCGAGCGGCTACTGGCGCGAGCGCGTGAAAACTTCAGACGGAGGTGGAAAAATGCCTGACATGGAAAGGGAGTTTCGATCTCTGCTGGCGGAGTCCGGGGAAGCGGAGCCGGCCCCATCCTCGCTGAAGGCCCGTCTGTATTCGATGCTGGTACACAAGCAGCAGAAAAGCGGGCCACTGGCAAGTCTCGACGCGTCTCTTGCTGCCGGGCATGGCATTTGTGTGTTTGAGAAGCTGGTACAGATTTCGCCAGTCGGGGAAAGGGCAAAATCACCGTTCTTTTGCGAGGTTTGCCACGCGCGGGTACTGGCCGAGCATTTCGATCATCCACCGATCTTTTGGGACCATTGTCCTTATGTGAAATTTCAAGAATCGTAAATGCGCGCAAGATTTCAAGGCGCAAGTCAGAAACGCACTACGAACCCGAACAGGTTTTGAAAGTTCTCTAGTCCGCGCGGGCCTGGCGGCGAAAGATGCCTGCTGATCTCATTACTTCCGATCATCTCGCTGAAGCTGTAGCGAAAGTCCAGTTTGCTCGCGAGACGCAGATCAATTCCAACGTGAGAACGGAACACGGGCCCGGTCGAAGAAAATCTGACGGGTGGAAACGCAGCCGTTCCTCCCGACGCGAGAATCCGGTCTTGTGAACTGGAAAGATGAACCACGCCACCACCAGTGCCCAGATAAGGCCGGATGCGGCTGCTCCTACGTCGGAAATAGAGCAGAAAATCAAAAATCGCGGCCTGGTGTGAACTATTGCGATCTTCCTGATAGAAGGTGCCGCCACTCGAAGACGCGGAGTTCAGACGCAACCGGTTGCTGTTCCAAATGTAATTCGCCTGAAGGCTGAAATAGTCGTGCACATGAGCGCCGGCAAACAAATTCAAAGCGCCGCCGTTGGCAGGCGCATACGAGGAGAGATTCAATCCGCCGCCACTGCTGGGTTGAGATCCAGCGTCTGCAGAAAGAGTCGCAACTCCGCCGATAGCGCCGGCGTACGGAATGATTTCTGCCGAACTCGAAAACGTAAGTGCCAGAAAGGAAGCAACGACTAGCCAGAGTCGCACCTGACTGCGATGCGTCAGATGTGAAGAGAAGTTGTGTGGAATTGTCATTCAATTCCTTCTAACAGCCGAGGGGGATTCCACTATTCCGTGCCGACATTACACGTGCAGGCTGAATCCTGCAGAATCCATCCAACTCGGTTGTGACGAAAGGAAAGTTATGTCTCGGAAACCACTCTCCCTCGGGCGAATGGCCGCTTCGCTTTTTACGCTTGGAATATTCTTGACCCTGCCCTCCCTTAGGCTTCATGCCGAGAATTCCGGCGGTGACAATTTTGTGTATGTGATGAGTAACATAAACCCCAATAATTCTGTTATTCAGTTTCGCAGAGCCAGTAATGGATCGCTGAGCCTGCTACGTGACGTTCCGACCGGAGGCAGCGGAACCGGCGCAAATGGTGCCGATCCTCTGGGGTCTCAGGACTCCTTGGTCTTAGGCGGAGATGGTCGGTTGCTGTTTGCTGCCAATTCCGGCAGTAACGAAATCTCTGTTTTGGGAGTTGTTGACGGCAGACTTACATGGTTGAGCAAGTCAACATCCGGAGGAACCTTCCCGAATAGCATCGCTGTATCGGGCGATCTGGTATATGTGCTCAATTCGCAAGGCGATCCGAATATTACCGGATTCCGCCTCGATACTCATGGATCGCTCCACTGGATTGCAACTGTGCCGCTGCCTGCGGGAAGCACGGGCGCAAATGACATTCGATTCACTCCTACCGGCTCACGGATACTGGTGACCGTCTCCGGTACTAATCAGATTCTCTTGTTCGATGTTGCTGATAACGGCGTCGCAAGAAATCCAGTCCCTCAGGGCTCGGCGGGTGGAAGTCCATTCGGTATTCGCTTCGGTCATGATGGTGTGGTGATCGTTTCGGAAGCCGCAGGATCGGCCTCCTCGTATCGGCTTGATGATGACGCGCTGAACGTCATCAGTGGCGCTGTGACCAACACGCAGAATGCCTCCTGCTGGCTCGCGGTGAACAAATCTGCTCGGGAAGCCTACGTCTCGAACACCGGGAGTGGAACAATTTCGACATATCACATCGGTGCCAAAGGAGATTTGACGCTGCTCAAGGCGGTTGGCGCTAATCCTGGCGGTGCCCCCATCGACTCCGCGCTGTCGCGCGATGGGCGGTTCCTCTATGTTGACGAATCCGCTCAGGGACGAGTTGTGATCTTCCGTGTTGACGGTGAGGGATTGGTTCCTGCGGGAGTCGTTTCGCTTTCAGCTGGTATTCAAGGTGTTGCCGCGCAGTAAATAAAGCAGTAGCTGCGGGGGCGGAGCCACCATAGTCCGCCCCCCGCACGATCTGAAAGTGCCGACTGGAGGATGACGAATGATGCGCGTCCACGCTATGCCGGGGGTTCCGATCAGTGGTTCGTCGGGAGAGCTTCCGTTAAAAAACTTCGACCTTTTCGCTCCTGCCCAAACGCCAGCACGACGATCAACAGCGCAATGTTGGCTGCCTCAAATCCCGCCAGCGCCCACGCGTAACCAAATCGCGAGCGCAATGCATACTCGATACTGTTGACCGGTGCGGCAATCAGGATTCCCAACTGATAGGCAAGGCCCGGCAACAGTCCTCGAGTTTGATCAGGGGATAACTCGTTCAGATGCGCCGGAATCACTCCCCAGGCCCCTTGCACACCAGCCTGCATAATGAATGCTGCTGCGGCAATCAGCAGCAGGGGAGGTGAAAAGGCCCATGCAGGGATCGTTACCAGCGAAAGGCACAAGGCGGCAATCATTCCTTTTCGTCGGCCGAGTACCTCTGATAAATGGCCGAAGACAATCGCGCCCACGATCGCGCCTACGTTGTACCAGATCGCAATGTAGGCGACTGTCCTGCCGCTGGCGCCGTAAGTTGATTTCAGGAAATCCGGATATAAATCCTGTGTGCCATGAGATAAGAACATCATCAATGTCATCATCAGGACCAGGTAAATCGCCGATTTCCAGTACTGCCTTACGACAAGCAGGATCGCTTTCGTAGTCGGCGCGCGATGCTGCTTCCATGCCTCTGATTCCGGCACTGATGAGCGAATGTAAATCGCGAGTAGAGCAGGAATTCCGCCGGCCCAGAACATGGCGCGCCATCCGAAGTGCGGCTCGATAAATCGTGCGGCCACGGCGGCGAGCAGATAACCAATTGAATATCCGCTTTGCAAAATTCCTGAGAGCACGCCGCGCCACCTGGCAGGGGCAGCTTCCATGGCGAGAGATGCTCCCACGCCCCACTCGCCGCCCATGCCGATCCCGTAGACTGTGCGCAGGACCAGGAAAACTGTGTAGTTCGGGGCAAAGCCGCACAGCAGTTCCACGACGGAAAAGAAAATTACGTTGGCAATCAATGGAATACGGCGTCCGTAACGATCTGCTAACAGTCCAAAAACAATGGCGCCGAGGGGGCGGGTGGCCAGCGTCGCTGTAATACTGAAAACAATATTTGCTTTCGAAACATGGAATTGCGCTGCCAGCGTATCTACAAGGAACACGACTACAAAAAAATCAAACGCATCGAGAGTCCAGCCCAGGAAGCCTGCAGTTACGGCGTGTATGGGGCCGCGGGAACGGGCATTTGCCGCTGAATTGTGAGAAGCCATGAGCGAGGTAGGAGATCATGATTGTTGCAGATTTGCAATCACAACACGTCCGCAGACAACTCGTGAGATGCCGGATTCATCGAATCCGGCGAATGCATAAAGCTCTTATTGTCGCGTGTTTGGCCGCCGCTCTTGTGATGACCGGCTGCGGTGGGATGGGCACTGACCCCAATTCAAACCAAAACCCGCCTCCCCCGCCTCCGCCTCCACCAGCGGACATAACGGTGGTAAACCACATTGTTTACATGATGCAGGAGAACCAAAGCTTCGACCGGTACTTCGGACAGCTGAATGCCTATCGTCAATCCAAGGGTTTCGGCGCGGACGTTGACGTAACGCCTGCGAACGCTTCGCAGCTCGCCTTCGATCACTCCACCAGCTTCACACCGTTTCACATGATCTCTATGTGCACCGAAGACCTGAGCTCATACTGGAACGAGAGCCACAACGACTGGAACCACTTCGCCCCCACCACGGCCACACCGCTCATGGATGGATACGCGAACTCTGCAGGCGGGAATTCCCGCAATGCTGTTCCCCCGGGGTTTGACATCAACGGTCAACGGGTGATGGGTTACTACGATGACGGCGACCTTCCCTATTACTACTTTATGGCAACGCAGTTTGCCATGTCGGACAAATGGTTCGCGCCGTTGATGAGCAACACGCCGTCGAGCCGGCTGTATGCGATGGCCGCGACTTCGCATGGCGTGGTGAATAAACCGCTGAGCCAGATCAACATTCCGACCATATTTGATGAGCTCCAAAAGGCCGGCATTAGTTGGAAAAACTATGTGCCTGACTATCCCAACGGAAGCTCGCTAAAAGCGTTTCCAGCGTTCACCAAGTACGCCAGCAATATTGTGCCGATGTCGCAATACTTTACCGATCTGACCAACGGCACCTTGCCGCAAGTTGCGTTTATTGATCGCGATTCAAAGAATGGATTGGACGAGCATCCTGGAACAGGAATCAATATTCAGAAGGGCGCGGCCTACGTAAAAAAGATCATTGATGCGCTAATGAACAGCAGTTCCTGGCAGGACTCAGTATTCTTTTTGACCTATGACGAAGGCGGGGGATTTTACGATCATGTTCCACCGGTATCGACAGTTTCGCCGGACGGAATTCCTCCCGTGCTCGGCACTAATGACACATGCACGGCGACTCCGGGTCCGATGTGCGACTTTGTCTACACCGGATTCCGGCTGCCGAATATCGTCGTGTCGCCATTCGCCAAAGCGCATTACGTTGATCACACGCCGTTTGATACGACTGCGATTCTAACGTTTATCGAGAAACGTTTTAATCTTGCTCACCTCACTCAGCGAGATGCCGCGCAGCCGGACATCAGTTTCTTTTTTGACTTTGCGGGGAAGCCGAATCTGACTCCTCCCACGCCGCCTTCACAACCGACGAATGGCCCTTGCTATGTGAATGCGCTGCCCTGACCCGCTGAAGTCTTGCTACCAGATGGTCACACGATCGGAAGGGGCTAAATAAAGCTGCTCTCCTAATTGGACCCCGAACGCTTGATACCACGCGTCGATATTGCGCACCATATCCGTGCGGTACTCAGAGGGAGAGTGAGGATCCGTCATTACCTGCTGGCGCAATGCAGCGGGCCGCGACTTGCCCCGACGGCTCTGGCCGTAGCCTAGAAAGAACTGCTGGTCGGGCGTGAAGCCGTCCTGGTCAGGAACTGGTTTGCTGGGTAGGGCCGTGCGATAAGCATCGTAAGCCGCTGCCAATCCGCCGAGGTCCGCAATATTTTCTGCTAGAGTCTGCTTTCCATTAAGCGAAAGGTCTGGGAATGGATGATACGAATCGTATTGCGTGACCAGTTTGGCGGTTGAACCGTCGAAGTGATCGAGATCGGCCTGCGTCCACCAATTGCGTAATGCCCCCTTCGCGTCAAATGCACTGCCTTCGGAATCGAAGGTGTGGCTGACCTCGTGTCCAATGATCGAACCGATTGCTCCGTAGTTGTACGGATACGGCGCGCCGGGATCGAAGAATGGTGGCGCTAGGATCGCAGCAGGGAAGTTGAGAGCATTTTGCAGAGGCAAGTTCACAGCATTGACCGTCTGCGGTGTCATGCACCATTCGTGACGATCAACGGTTTTGCCAAGCCGGTTTACCCAGCGGTGATACTCGAACACATTCCTGCGCCATAGGTTTCCGAAGATGTCATCTGGCTTGATCTCCAGGCCTGAGTAGTCTTCCCATGTTTCCGGATATCCGATACCAACATATAACGCATCGAGCTTGGCTTGCGCCTCCGCTCTAGTGGCAGCAGTCATCCAATTCAGCGCATCAATGCGCTTATGGAAAGCGGCGATGATGTTTGCCACCATCGTCTGGACCTGCGCTTTTGCTTCGGGCGGGAAATATCGTTGCGCGTAAGCCTTGCCTACCTCATCGCCCAGTGCGAAATTCACGTTATTCACGGCGCGTTGCCAGCGCGGCGTCTGTTGGGGCGTGCCGAACAAAGTCTTTCCGAAAAATTCGAAGCGTTCATCGGCAAAGGCTTTGGGCAGGGTTCCACCGTACTGCTCGATGAGGTGATACGAAAGCAGGTCTTTCCATGTCTCGATCGGTGACGAGGCGATCAGAGCAGACTCGCCAGCGATAGCGCTCGGCTGCCATACGATGAAATTCACCTGCTTGTCTAGCCCGGCGGCACGAAAGAATTCCTTCCACTCCAGCCCTGGCGCCTTAACCGTAAATTCCGATTGCTTCCAGGGATTGTTCGCTTTATGAACGTCCTGATCTTCGGCGAGGCTCCAGTGCTTCTCGGCAATTGCGTGTTCCAGTTCGATGATGCGCTGTGCCCGAGCGTCGGAATCAGAGAATCCTGCAAGCTTGAGCATCGCTGCAACGTGTGCCTGATATTGCTTGCGCAGGTTCTGCATGTGCTCGCTATTGCTCAGGTAATATTCCCGGTCCGGCAATTCGACCACAATCCGAATGGATTAGCCGTATGAAAATTCGTATTGTTGAGCGGATCGACATCTGCACGCAGCCCTTGTCCCAGAACTCGCGCCAGATCTTTGCGGCTGCGAATGGCAGCGATTTCGTATAGATGCGGCTTGATCGGACTTTGTCCCTTTGCCTCAATCCCGGCCTCATCCATGTAGGAGTGATAAAGGTCGGCAATCTTCCGGTTTCCCGAGCTCGGCGCAGGGTTTGATTTCGCGATCTCCTCAATCATCTGCGACGTGCGTTTCACGGCAATATCATTCAGTAGAGAGAAGACGCTGAGACTGCCCCGATCAGGCGGAATTTCAGTGCGCTTAAGCCATTCACCGTTGGAATATTCGAAGAAGTTGTCGCCGGGCTTGACAGAGCGGTCGATGTCCTGGAGGCTCACGCCGTGTTCGGTTGTTGTGCCGCCTTGCGCCTGAGCAAAACCTGGAGCCGAAAATGCGAAAAGCGCGCAACTGCAAAGAACCACGAATTTCATAATCAAGGTCTTCATGGACCTGGCCTCCACAGCCTGGGATATTCCGCAAAATAGACGAGCGAATATGTGAAACGTAATCTTACGACGAGAATGACGATATCTTACGACGAGAGTGACGATGACTTTGTCGCGGGCGCCTGAACGACCAGTTCGAGCAAATCTGCAGCAAGCCGGCCGGTATCGTGTCTGGCTACGCCGTCTTCACAAAGATAGTCGCCCAGCACCGGACAAACTCCCATCGCTGCGATTGCATCCAGGTCTGCGACAACCTGCGATGCGCCTTCGAGCGCATATTTCGCCTTGAGATCACTTGATACCGGCGTTCGATTGATGAGGGCAAAATCGAAAATCTGTCCACCGGCGTGGTCGTTGAGCGCACGAATGTGGTCCGCGATAGTGCGTCCGAGGCTTTCGTTCGCCTGTGTCATCAAATTGCAAATGTAGACCTTAATCGCAGACGACTCGCGAGTTGCCTTCGAAATTCCGCGTACGAGAAGGTTTGGGATCAGGCTGGTGAAGAGAGAGCCAGGTCCGATTGTGATCAAGTCCGCGCGGGCAATGGCGTCCAGAGTCTGAGGAACTGGAGGTGGACCGGGCGGTACCAGAACCAATTCCTCAATTCTGCCCTTGCTTGCCGTGATTCGAGTCTCGCCGCGCACACGCGAACCATCCTTCATGATCGCTTCGAGTTCGATATCCGCCGTGGTTGATGGAAAGATGTGGCCGCGTGTTGCCAGAATTTCGGACGAGAGGCGGACGGCTTCAGCAAAATCGCCGGTCAAGTTCGTAAGCGCGGCGAGAAAAAGATTACCGAAGCTGTGCCCGCTCAGTTCACCGCCTTTTTCGAAACGATGCTGAAAGAGTTTCGCCAGCAATGCCTCATCTTCCGACAGCGCGACGATGCAATTGCGGACATCACCTGGCGGTAGCATGTTGAACTCTTTTCGCAAGCGGCCGCTGGAACCGCCGTCATCGCTGACGGTTACGACCGCGCAGAGTTCAGCAATACGGAAGGAATTCTCGACGGCCGCGGATGGACCATCGACGTACCTCTTTAGTCCCTTAAGGAGTGTTGACAAGCCAGTTCCGCCGCCGATGGCAACCACACGCAGGTCGCGCGCGCCGGCGGAACGCTGCCGTGAACTGATACTGGACATGGGAGACTAGCCGAGCTCCCCGACCTCTTCTTCCGGCGGAAGCGGGGTTTCAGCACCGGGATCGGGATAGAGCAATTCGGTAAAGCGCGGATCTTCAGAAAGATTCTGAAAGTCGGAATCGTTGCGTGCCTGAAATCTCAGGGACGCATTAAAAGTAATCGCGCGCGCCAGATTTTTGAGCGAATCTTCCGCGTGGCCGGTCAGACAGTCGAGCGCAGCCAATCCATAAGCGACGTAATCGGCCTTCGGAACCTGCTTTGAGAGCTTTTCCAGATGCTCACGAGCGCCAACATAATCGCCGATGTTGATCAGGGAGACCACAAAGTCATAGTGCTCTTCGGTGCTCTTAAACTGTGTCGCGCCGCGCTCGAGTTGCTGACTGCACGCGTTCAGGTGGACCCCCGCGCGGTCGGCGAGTTCGCGGTTGGTGCCGGAGACCACTTTTTGCAGCAACGTCTTGGCTTTGTCGTATTTATGCTCCTGCATGGCACGCAGGCCGGCTTCGTAATCCTTCAATAATTGCGCCAGTTGCGGATCGCTCACCAGCGTGTGCTTAGCTGTAGGTTTCTGGGCCATTTGAAGAATTTTTCCTGATTGACTCATTGAGTCATTGAATCATTGAGAGTCGAGCGCGCGCAAATCCGACTGATGATTCACTGGCTGAATGATTCATTGATTCAATTGATTGAAGCCGCGGACTGCAAGTCGATCTGCCGCCATTCGCCCGCGATGATGCCTTTTCGAATCTGCGCTGCAGTCTTATGCTGCTTGTTCATCTGATACGCGTAATAGAGCTCCTTCAAACATGTTGAGCATTGCGCGCCATGCGTGCCTTCAAAACAGGTGTGCAGGCTCTTATGTCCCATGCGGTCGCAATAGCAGTAGCACGGCTGCTGATAAATCACGCTCTGGATCTTCGGAGCAAGCTCGTAGGCATGCGACTGATACGGATACTGATTGTTGTCTCGCCACAGCTGCTCTTTACCGAGGATTGGCGGTAGCTTGGCTCCGTTTGTCGGGGGAGCCGCATGGAAGGCAGGCACCCTTGCTTCTTCTTGCTGCGAACTGGCCCACGGG
>QHZW01000348.1 GCA_003224815.1 Acidobacteriota bacterium
ACCATCACTACTTCGTGCTTCATGCCCGTTGTATCGGGCAGCTGCCAAATTTTTTTATCATCGGTTCCAGCCATGCATGCGGCGGTGGAAGCCGCCATCGCACCCGCTGAGCCGGATGTGACCATCCCAGACTCTGCTCCGGTCAACTCTGCCAGTCGCCGCCCGACAGCGCGCTGCAGCTCGATCATATTGACGAAATAATCAGCCGCCTCTAACTGTGCCTGGCGAACTTCTGGAAATTCGAGCGAACCGCTCAGATAGGTCCAGGTGCCACGGCAATTGATGACGGTCTTCACTCCCAAACGTGTGTACACATTTTCACGGGGGTCTTTTCCGACCGCGCTCGCCGCCTCGGCATAGAGATCGCGCGCCGCAATTTGAGTCAGCAGCGGCGCAGCTGCAAACATCTTCATGAATGATCTACGTCCTGAATTCTTCATTCCGATCTCCTTAGGTGGCTGGGTCAGTCTGGTTGATCGTGAAACAAAACTCGCGACCGGACGGCTAAAATGTAAGCTTTGGCTCCATCTTTCTTCTGGTTGTAAAACCCTACGGTGCAGTTGGGACGGAAATAATATGCGTCCCCGGTCTTAGCGGCATGGCGGCCTTCGATTCCATCCATGCCGCCGCCTGCAACCATGTCACCCTCACCGTCAATCACGAGATAACTTTCTTCCGCTGACTCGTGGTGGTGCGGAAAATTTGTTCCGCCCGGAACAAAATCCATCCAGAAAAGGCTGGTCACAATATACGCAGCATCGATTGCATCGCGCGTCCCGCTTCGAGGGCCGACCATCAGCCTGTACTGGACCGAGGTGGGATGGCCCTGGACAGTCTCTTCCTTCAGATCTCCGAGATTGACGATCGTCGGATGCGGTGCTGGTGCGCCGATCGCAATGGACTTCGGTATTTCGAAGCTCATCACCACCGCGATCAAGGGCTGATCCGCGCTATTCTCGATCGAATGTTTGACTCCGGGAGCCAAATAAGTGAAATCGTGCTGGCGCAGTGGGTGCGCTTCGTTTTCGTAGTGCAGATTGCCCGCACCACTCAGGATGAAGTAAATCTCTTCACGGCGCTCATAGACCTCGGAGTTGCAACTACCTTTTGGACTAAGCGTGATCTCTCCAAACCTCGAGATGTTTTGCAAAGCACGATTCTGCGCGTCGCCTTCCCCGAAAATCGGAGTGTAACGGCAGGTCGGAGTTGAGAGATCTATTCTTGCTTCAGCCAAGCTCGGCACGAAACGGTGCAGCCAGGTGGGATCAACCGATCGCTCCTGCGCCGGCAGGTTCGTGGAAACAAGTAAAAGACCGAGTAAAAAGAGTTTCAAGTTGGGTCGTGAACTCCCGGATCGGTTTCTATTAGTACAGCATAAATCGACAGTAATCAAAACTTTTCGAAAGAAAACGAAATCATTTGCTTTTGAGGATGGAGCCCAGCGTGATACCCTCGACAGCCGTCAACTCGGAGACCGTAAAGCATGCCTTGGAAACGTGAGCGGGGACAGAGACTCGTATTTTCCACCAACGTGGCTCTACTCGCGACCATTCTTCTTGCGTCCTCTGTCCACATAAACGCAGAGTCGGCGCAAAGTGCGAGTGCAGCATGTCAAGTGAACGCGGTCGATTACAAAGGCTGGCACGCACAACAGATTTCTAATCGCTGGCTGCAACTAGTCGTCGTTCCTCAAAATGGGGGGCGACTCATCCAAGTGACGTTTGCTGGCCATCCCTATCTGTTCGTCAATCCGAAATACGAAGGCAAGTATTTCCCGCCAACCCAGAGCAAGTGGTTCAACTACGGTGGCGACAAGATCTGGCTGCTTCCCGAGGGCAATGACGATGAGCAACATTGGGTTGGCGGCTCAGACGTGCTCGATGATGGGCCGTACACCTTTCGCAAGATTTCTGAAGGGCAGCAATGTGAGATTGAACTGACCGGACCGGCCGATCCGCAGTCGGGAATTCAATTTGTGCGCACCATCCATCTCGACGCCGATAGCACTCGGATCAAATTTCACGTCAGCATGAGAAACATCAGTGGACACGACGTGGAATGGTCCATGCAATCGGTGTCGCAGTACGATACTTCTGATCCCGCCGATCATTCTCACCTCAACAAGGACTTTTGGACATTCACCCCTACCAATCCGTCCAGCCAGTACTTGAATCGCTATCACGTCCGCTTCGGTCCGGCTGAAAATCGCGCCGCATCGGTGAGAGATGATGGAATGTTCGTCGTGCATTACCCGCACATGGCCGCCGAACTTTGGATCGACTCAGTTGCGGGATGGCTAGCCACCGCTGATGGAGCTTCCGGCTTCACCATGGTCGAGCGATTTCGATACCAGGAGAAAGAACCTTACCCGGGCCACGCGTCAGTCATTTTCTGGACGAATGGCCCCGGGCTGAAATTGAGCAACGACGGAATCCCATCTTTGGGATCTGACGAAGAGGACGATTCGCCATACTACACCGAAGCTGAAATCAATTCGCCACTGTGTCGCCTGCATCCAGGCGAATCCTGCAATCTCGATACGGAATGGTTTCCGACGCGTGGCGGGCGAGAGCTTCGTTCGTTTTCAGAAGTTGGGATCATCGCGCAACCGCTGCGGGCAACTCGCGTGGCAACCGGCAAACTAAAGCTTTCAGGTTCTTTTGGAGTTTTTTTCTCCGGCCACCTAGTCGCGCGATTGTATGACGAGCATGGCGCGAACGTAGGAGCTGTGGCGATCAGGGATGTGAGTCCAACCGAGGCCGTATCGCTGGATCAGGAAATCTCTTGTCCTGAAACAACTGCGCGCCTTTCGCTTCACCTCGATAGCAATGGAGTGGACCGAGGTTCACTGCAGGAGGTCAGAGTCGAACGGGAGAGCCGCTGAGATGCGCGCAAACAGGAGAGCAATCCTTTTGATTGTGCTGGTTCTCGCGGTGTCCATCGACAGATCGCCCTCTTTCGCTGAAGACAAGCAATTTCCCGTGACCGGCAGCATCGATGTTGGCAGAGAAGACTTACTGGCGACGCCGGTGGGCGCTAACTGGACTTCCTACAATGGCGATTACACCGGACGCCGCTACAGCAGCTTGCGTGAAATCAATACCGCGAATGTTCACGCGCTCCGTACCGCCTGGGTTTTCCATCCTGGAAATTCACAGAACCTTGAAGCTACGCCAGTAGTCGTAAACGGCGTGATGTATCTTACGTCGGCCAATGACGCTTTCGCGCTAGACGCGAAGACGGGACGACGGCTGTGGCATTACCACCGGGAAGTCAGCACAGGACTGCTGGACGATGCGGCCGCGCACAAGAGCCGAGGCGTGGCATTGTGGCACAACTTTGTTTTCACGGAAACGGACGATGCCCACCTGCTTTGCCTCGACGCACGCTCGGGCAATTTGCGCTGGGAGGTTCAATACGCGGACAAAGCTGAAATGGCATCTCTGGACAATCCCTGGACCCGGCGAATTTGGCTCATCGAGTTGGCCGGGCGATGCCTATCTCTATGGAGGCGCCACAACCTGGATGCCGGGCACATACGATCCAGATTTAAACACTGTGTATTGGACGACCAGTAATGCCGCGCCGGATTTTGTAGGAGAAACCCGCCCCGGCGATGACCTGTATACATCGTGTGTTCTAGCAATAGATCCCAATACGGGGAAAATCAAATGGTACTTCCAGTTCACCCCACATGACGTGTACGACTACGATGCGAATGAAACCCCGGTTCTGGTGGACGTTCAAGAAAATGGCACAACCAGGCGCTTACTGGTGCAGGCCAATCGCAACGGCTTCCTGTATGTGCTTGACCGGACCAACGGCAAATTCCTTAAGGCCACGCCTTTTGTCGAGAAGTTGAACTGGGCGACGGGCATCGACTCTGCTGGCCGGCCGATTCTCTCGGGACGAGTTCCATCGAAGGAAGGTACATACATCTGCCCAGGCATCAACGGGGCGACAAATTGGTTTTCACCCTCTTACAACCCTGAAACAAAAATTTTCTATGTCATGGCTTTAGAGACTTGCAACATCTACTATGCCTCACCGGCGCCATTCGCCAGGGGACAGACCTACTACAACACTGGAACCAAGCGGCCGCCAGGGCAGAGTGATCAAAAAGTTCTGCTCGCGTATTCCATCCCAGAGTCAAAGTTAGTTTGGCGCTATCCACAAGTGGGCCCCAGCAATTCCTGGGGTGGGACACTGGCGACCGCTGGAGGACTGGTGTTTTTTGGCGATGATGCTGGCGCACTGGAGGCGGTCGAAGCGCAGACGGGACGTGCGTTGTGGCATTTCAACACAGGCCAGACGATCCGTGCTTCGCCGATGACCTATTCTGTCGATGGAGTCCAGTATGTAACGATTGCAGCAGGAAGCGACGTTTTTAGTTTCTCGCTTCCGCCAATTTAAGATTCAGCTGAGCTGCCAAGAGGAGGTTAGATGAACGAGCTTTCTTGTCGCATGCGATCTTTGGGTGTCACGCGAAAACTGATTCTTGTCTTGGCTGGCATAACTCTGCTGAATTCCGGGTGTACTCGGTCGGAGAAGCAGGCGAAGGAGTCTCGCTCTGAGCTGTCCAGCATTTCGGTGGCTGTGAATACTGGCGGCCCGATTGTGTTAATTACCCGCACTGCTGAGTTCCATATTCTGCCTTCCGGATATTTGCAAGCTTCGTTGGTCAAAGGTGGCGAAAAACTTAGCTTGGATGAACCTCGCCAGAGTGGCCCGACCGAAAGCGATTACCTGCTGCAAGACGGAAAAGAGCTTCACTTCACTTTAGATTTCAGCAAAGCAGAAGTCACTGAAGCTACTGGAAAGGTCGGCCGTGGCAAACGCGTCGAAATTCCCGCCGAGGTCCTGGGGCCGTCGGGCACTGGTCTTCGGCGCACATTACGAGTCGAAGTTTACGACGACTTTCCGAATCTCCTGTTTAGCAGTGTGTCCTATACCAATACAGGAAGCTCGGATTATCACATCGATCACATCGTTGAGCAGCAACATCGCTTCAATTCCCATGTCGCAAAGGACCGTCCTTACGACATGTGGTCTTTTCATGGTTCCAGCTACGACTGGGGCGCGAATGACGTCACAAAGCTCACAAACGCATTCTCTCAGCCCAACATGATGGGAGGACTCGTTAACGGCGGGTACGGCGGTGGCATTCCGGTTGTGGCGTTTTGGACCGCATCGGTCGGTGAAGCCATAGGTCACGTCGAAACACTGCCCCTCACGCTGTCAATCCCGGTCAAGGTGGAGCGCGACGGACGCGTGAACACATCCGTGACCATCCCCGCCGACGCGACGCTCAAACCTGGTGAGACATACTCAACGCCTCAAAGTTTTGTCGCGATCTATTCCGGGGACTTCTATGAGCCTTTGCGTCTCTGGTCAAGCGTGTTGCAAAAGGAAGGATGGCAGCTTCCAAAACCGTCGAACGAAGCCTACAACGTGAGCTGGTGCGGTTGGGGATACGAGTTCAATGTCACGCCTGCGCAGATGACGGGAACAATTCCCAAGCTGAAGGAACTCAACATCAAGTGGGCCACGCTCGACGATCGCTGGTTCGATACTTATGGGGACTGGAATCCGCGGCCAGACACCTTTCCCGGAGATTCGATCAAAAAGATGGCCGACGATTTTCATAAACAAGGAGAACTGGTCCAGCTCTGGTGGCTTCCACTTGGAGTTGAGGATGGGCAGGGCAAGTGGGAGTCGCACAAATACATTGTTTCGAAGGTGGCCCAGGAGCATCCCGACTGGCTGATTCTTGACAAGAACGGCAAACACGCGCGCATGGCACGTAATCTGGCTGCGCTATGCCCAGCGGTTCCCGAAGTGCAGGCGTGGTACAAGAAGCTCACCGAGAAATTTATTCGCGACTGGGGTTTTGACGGCAGCAAACTCGATAACATTTTCACTGTTCCGGCGTGCTACAACCCCGCGCATCACCACAAGTCTCCGCAGGATTCGGTGAACGCGATGGGCGAGGTCTATAAAACCATTTTTCAGACCACGCGCGCGATCAAGCCGGAAAGCGTCACGCAAGCCTGCCCATGCGGAACGCCACCGTCACTCGCCTGGTTGCCGTTCATTGATCAAGCGGTCACAGCCGATCCGGTTGGAGCTGTGCAGGTCCGCCGGCGGATCAAGATGTATAAAGCCCTGCTTGGGCCTGAGTCGGCGGTGTACGGAGATCACGTCGAGCTCTCAGAAATGACCAGAGTCGGAAATTCGTGGTCTGAGCACGGCAGCGACTTTGCTTCCACGATTGGCGCAGGCGGCGTGGTAGGAACGAAGTTCGTGATGCCCACTTCTGACCCGAAGTTCAAGCCTGTCGCGCTTACTCCTGAGAAGGAACAGCACTGGAAAAAATGGATTGGAATCTATAACGAAAAAATGCTGTCGAAGGGAACGTTCCGAAACTTGTACGTCTATGGTTACGACGTTCCGGAAGGATATGCGATCGAGAAGGACGGAAAAATGTATTACGCGTTCTTCTCTCCAGAGCCGTCAAAGACCTGGAAGGGAAAAATCGAGCTACGAGGTCTGGCGGCAGGAACGTATCACGTTGTGGATTATGCAGACGGAAAGGATCTCGGGATGATCCACGCTGACGATCAAAAAGCGCCCGAGCTGGCTGCGGACTTCAAGGGTCACCTGCTGCTTGAGGTCAGCAGGTAGGGAAACGACTCGTTCAGTGCGCCGATTTCGTTTCATAGCGTTTTCTTTCGTTTATCGATGAATCTGTGCCGAAGTCCACCTGCAAACATCCCAAGCCTGGAACCCGTAATGCATTTTTGTTGGATAATTTCTGCTTGACACCCAAGGTCGAACGTAAGTAAAAGTATGTAAACGAAAGAATGCGAAAGACGCGATTGCAGTCTTCGCGATCGACCGCGCAAGGAGCTCCCCCATGGGCACCAGTCAAGTCAGGCGCGTTTTCCTCTCAATTCTCATCGGCGCGAGTTTGCTTCTATCCACCTTCGCGCATGCCCAAGCCAGTTACACCGCACAAATTCGCGGAACCGTAACTGATCAGTCCGGTGCCGTGGTGCAAAATGCAAACATTACCATCACCAACATCGGCACTAACATTAGCACTGTCGCAAAAACGGATTCCAAAGGCTTGTATCTTCTGGCGGGATTGCGCCCCGACAGGTATGTCATTAAGGCCGAGGCGCCGGGATTCCGCGGGCAGGAACAGAAAGACATCGTCTTGCAGGTTGACCAGCAGACGACGATTAATTTCGCTCTCTCGCCTGCAAGCGTTGTAACGACTATTGAAGTAACGCAGGCGGCTCCGTTGCTGGACACGGAAAGCGCCGCTCTCGGCACCGATGTCACCAACGAGTATGTGCGGGATATTCCGCTGTACGGCCGCAACATGTTTAACCTTGTATTTTTGGCCGGCGGAGTCACAGAAACTACGGGTGCGGATATCACGTACCCGAACGGCACAAACTTCGTTTCCAACGGCCAACGGAATGCTACAGCCCAGATAACGCTCGACGGCAGCCCTATCAGCGCGCCTGAACAGGGTGAGGGTGGCAATTCCAACGTTTACTACCAGCCGTCGGTCGAGATCGTTCAGGAATTCAAAGTTCAGAACAACAGCTTCTCGGCAGAGTACGGAAACAACGGCGGCACCATTGTGAATATGGTGCTGAAGCAGGGCTCGAACAATTTTCACGGCAGCGGCTGGTGGTACGGACAGAGGTCTAACTTTGACGCCCGCGATTATTTCAACTCCGGCGAAAAGCCGGACCACGTCCGCGATCAATACGGCTTCTCGCTCGGCGGACCCATCAAGAAAAATAAGACGTTCTTTTTTGTGGACTTCGAAAAGGTTCGCCAGCAGGATCCGATAAACCTGGAAGGAATCGTCCCCACAGCCCTGGAGCGCACCGGAGATTTTTCGCATAGCCCAGCGAATTTTCCTCTAGACCCTTCTGACCCTAACGATCCTGCTGGCATCTATGATCCATGTCCGGGAAATCAAGGTGGGTCGCCGTGCCCGCACGCTAAATTTCCGGGCAACATAATCCCAGCCAACGAGATCGATCCGATCGGACAGGCGATTCTGAATCTCTATCCAATGCCCAACATACAGGGCGCGGTATTCCCAAACCCCAACTGGCGCCAGGTGATTGTTAGCAGCGACCCCGGCTGGCAATTTGATGTCAAGCTCGACCATCAGATCACCGCCAACCAAAAAATAGCCGGACGTTACAGCCGTCACCACGATGTGCTTACCGCCCCTACCGTCATTGGCAATGGAGACCAAGGTGACGGTTTCATTGGAACGACTGTCCCTCAGAACGGAGGCGTTGAGTACAACTGGGCGATCAAGCCGACCTTGCTGTGGACTAGTCGCTTCAGCGTTGACCGCGTGAATGCGCCCGTAACGGCCAACAAGTACCCCTCGCTTACCGCTGTGGGGCTTTCTTCTGACCTCGCGGCAAACGGACTCACGCGTATTCCGGCAATCGACGTCGACGACCCCTTCCTTGACGTCTTTACCCAATGCTGCGTTGACACCCACTTCGCTCACACCCTGGTCAGCTACTCATCTGCTTTGCAATGGGTAAAAGGAGCTCATTCCATCAAGTTCGGTGGCGAACAGCGCGTGTTCTTTAATTACTTCTGGCAGCCGGACGATCCGACTGGCATTTTCAACTTCTCGCGCGATGTGACTACCCAGATTCCTAACACGGGCTTGGGCGATTCGAATGAAGGAAACCCTTTTGCGACGATCCTG
>QHZW01000349.1 GCA_003224815.1 Acidobacteriota bacterium
CGGCAATGCCAGCTTGGCTGGAAGTTCTGGATCCGGAGATGGCAGTTCGATCATCACAGTCTCGCCGACCGCCACGACCTTCCATGCTGGATTGCTGCTACGCAGCGAAGCCACAACTGACGCGGCATCCATGGGAAAACCGTCATGGAAAGAGACACCGTCGCGAACAGAAATGCGCCAACGCTGGTTGCCAGGCTCCGCCTGCCATGAGCTTGCCAGTAGCGGTTGCCGCCGCCCATTCGCATCCAGTCGGACCAAGTTTTCAAAGATCAACCGCGAAATGTTTGCCACCCCCGGGCCGCTCAATGATCCGGGATCAATGGCCTGTGGCGCTTCTCGCATTGCAATACGCAACCTCCCCCCATAGTGAGGACGTTGCTCCGCCGGTGCTGCTATTGCCATGAGCAGTAGGCTACTGAGCGCAAGTAAGGTTGATTTGAAGCGCATCATAATTTCCGGTATCTGAATTGAGAACCACTGCGGTCACTGCGTCGCCTGCTTGAGTCGTCCACAACGCACTTACATTGCCACTGAGTGCCAGTTTCCCACTGACCGCAAGCGGTTCGCGATCTGGAACCTCGAACGCTTGCAGCGCATCGCCCCCATCTTCCTGTTGCATTGTGGCGGCTACTTGAGCGCCGGGCCGGCAAGCCGTCCGTAGCCCGGCGATGTCGCTGCCCCAATGTACTTTCGCGGCCACCTGATCGTTAATTCCGTCCAGAAGATGCAAGGTGCCATCGACCGCTGCGAATAACCAAAGCGTGTAGTTGTGCCTCGGCACGCCCGCCGCCGAATAAAACGCGGGTGCGGACCTCTGTTTCAGGATGCCGGGTACCAGCGCTCCGGTAAAAAAATCCCGTGTGGGCGAAAAGAATCCCGACAAGCCGGCGTCTTCGGTTTGAATCGGCCACGGATCATCGCTTTGCTGGCAGTTCATGCTCAACGGCGCTGATCCGCTGCTTCGGCAGACGAGTCCAGGAAGAAACACGTCGAACAAGTGGTCCTTGCGCAAGAAAATTCGTCCGCGAAGATCGCGCGGAAGCGAAACCGGAGTTTTAATTGGAAGCGACTGGCCCGCAAGCCATCGGCCGTCTTTGAATTCATGAATCGTAACAGCGGTGGCGTCGAGCACCAGCAAGCGGCGCGGGTTTCCCTCTAAGATCGCGAAATCGAGAATGGGCTCGGCTTGCGAAATCACCGGCGTCGCATGCAGGTTTAATGGCTGTGAATTCTGTGCTGCAACCGAAGAGGCTGGCCGTGGAAGTGAAACCATGACTACGCTTTCCTGGTTCGCTGCCTGCTGAATCTGTGCCACCCACACGTACTGTTGCAGATTCTCCGAAAATGTCAGCTTTATCGTCGCCGCAGCCTGATCGGGTTGCCACACGCGTACACCAGAATCACCGAGCAGGGAAGTCAGCTCCCGGCGAATTTGTTCCACGTCGGCAGAGCTGATTGACGACCGGTTCGTCACCTCGAGCGCGATTACACCCGGCCCGGTGGTTGCGACAATCTTGGTCGCCAGCTGCGACTCGGCCGTTCGCCAATCGGCAGCAAAAACTGGCGATACCATCAAAACTAGAACCGAGGCCCGAAGCACGCGTGAGGAGAAGAGCATTTTATGCTTTCGCGAATTATAAGCTGGAACCCTGACAGTTCCGTTCATCGCTTCCTCCCTCCGCATCTGAGTAGTCAGAGGGCCGCCCGATCGGAATGGAGCGGCCCTGGCTGGAATCGACTCACACTAGCCCTGACCCAATATTTCTCCCTTTTCGACCTGCTCCGACTGGCTACCCTGGTTCGCCATGTTCATGCTCTTGAGCACATCATTGGCGAAGAAGAATTTTCTGTCCGAGGGCACCATCATGATCTGCAGCTTGTCCGAGAGCCTTTCGGCAATGATCTTGTTGATCAGCAGCGGATTCCGCTTTAGCACTACGCCTTCATTCCTCATGCGCTCGGTATCGGCGGCCGCGGTCACACGGATTCGATCTGCCTCGGCTTCGGCAAGCATCTTGCGGCGCTCCATCTCCGCTTTGCTGAATGACCTTGGCCTGTGCCTGTGCCTCGGCATTTTTCACAGTCGCCTGTGCGCTCGCCTCTGCGTTCTGCACGGTCGCTTCTTTGCGCGCCTCCGCCTCGAGCTTGCTCTGTTCAATCTGCTTCTGCTTCAGCGGAGCGTGTACTGCATTGCATCCGCTTCGGCTTTTGCCTGAAGTTCGTGTACTTGCGCTTCTCCTTCTGCAGCCTTTACCTGTTGGGCCTTGGTCGCTTCGGCCTCAAGTTCGGGGATACGCACCTGCTTTTCCTGAATTGCTGTTTGCACTTCCATCTGATCGTTCTGCCGTTCCTATGATGCTCCTTGATGATCCTTCATAAAGCCGACTACCGCGGCTGTGCCGACCTGACCCGCACCGGTTGAGGCGTGAAGAACAGCCTGAATACCTGCCCAAAAATCAGTTCTTCCACAACCAGTGCGACCGCTACAGAAAAAACCAGTCCGGCTACAACAGCCATGAATGTGATTGCCATCTGCATATGAACTCTCCCTTGCACGCGTTTCACGTGCGTTCGATAGAATGGCAATCGAGCTGCCTAAACCAAGTTGTTGAAAAACAAGACTGCGAATGCACCATCGGAATGAACGCCTGTGGTGCGAGGGACACGGTGTGTGTGGGCTAACACACGGCGCAATTTTGTGGACGTTTGGAGGCACGGGCGCTCTCGCCCGTGCGAACGCTGATCAGTAAATTAAGTATTCGGGGATTCCATTGGCATCGCAAGATTCGCTTTGGTACAAAGACGCCGTCATATATCAGGCCCACGTGAGGGCCTTTTATGACAGCAGCGGCGACGGCAACGGAGACTTCCGTGGCCTGGCGCTGAAGCTCGATTATCTGCAGGATCTCGGGATCAACACCATCTGGCTGATGCCATTTTTCCCGTCCCCGCTGCGCGACGACGGATACGACATTTCAGACTACCGGTCGATTCATCCTAATTACGGCACTCTCGATGACTTCAAGGCCTTCCTCGATGCCGCCCACAAGCGCAGCATCCGGGTCATCATCGAGATGGTGCTGAACCATACTTCGGACCAGCATCCGTGGTTTCAGGAATCACGCAGTTCGTGCACGAACCAGCGTCGCGACTGGTACGTCTGGAGCGACACTGACAGCCGTTACAGGGGCACGCGCATCATTTTTCTGGATACTGAGCTTTCCAACTGGGCGTGGGATCCTGTTTCCAAGCAATACTACTGGCATCGATTTTTTAGTCATCAGCCGGATTTGAACTGGGACAATCCCCAGGTCCGCGACGAAATGTGGGATGTAATGAAGTTCTGGCTGGAGATGGGCGTGGACGCCTTCCGCCTCGACGCAGTTCCTTATTTAGTAGAGCGTGAAGGCACGAACTGCGAAAACTTGCCTGAAACCCATGAAATGATTAAAGAACTGCGTGCGCGTTTGGATCGCGAATTCCCCGGACGCATGCTCCTCGCAGAAGCCAATCAGTGGCCAAGCGACCTGCGCGCGTATTTTGGTTCTGGCGACGAGTTCCACATGGCCTTCCATTTTCCGCTAATGCCGCGAATGTTCATGGCGGTGAAGCTTGAAGACCGCAAGCCACTGACCGAAATACTCAAGCAGACGCCTGAAATTCCTGAGAACTGCCAATGGTGCCTGTTCCTGCGCAACCATGACGAGCTGACGCTCGAAATGGTGACCGACATGGAACGCGATTACATGTATGACGAGTATGCGAAGGAAAAGGCCATGCGGCTGAATCTTGGCATCCGCCGCCGCTTGGCCCCATTGCTCGATAATGACCGCCGCCGAATCGAATTGATGAATGGCATACTGATGTCTTTGCCCGGTACGCCCATCATCTATTACGGCGATGAAGTTGGTATGGGCGACAACGTCAATCTCGGCGACCGAAACGGCGTGCGCACCCCCATGCAGTGGGATGGTGGCTGGAATGGCGGGTTCTCGAGTGCTGATCCGGAAATGCTTTACTCGCCGCTGATGCTGAACCCGGTTTACGGTTACCAGGCCATCAACGTCCAGTCACAGAAACGATTCGACCACTCGTTGCTGTCCTGGATGAAGCGCCTGATTCGGGTGAGAAAATCGAATGCTGTCTTTGGCCGTGGTTCGATCGAGTTCTTGTACCCGGCGAACCATCGGGTGCTGGCCTATGTGAGGAAGCTTGGGAATGACACGATTCTGGCCGTCAATAATCTCTCCAGCGCGGCGCAGGCGGTGGAACTCGATCTGAAGGCGTACCGTGGGAACATCCTTATCGAAATGTTTGGACGTAATATCTTCCCTCGAGTGGGCGAGTTGCCTTATCTGCTCACGCTCGGGCCATATCAGTTTTATTGGTTCAGGCTGAGGAGGATTTGATGGCAAAGTTAGAAGTCAGAATGCAAAGTAAGTCTAAAAAGGCAGAAATATGAATTCAAAATCAAGAGAATGGAGTCAGGGCAACTGGCGTGCCATTGTACTTGGCCCCTTCTTCTGCATTCTGACTTCTTACTTCTGAATGGAGAGCAGTTTTGCCTGAAACATCCATCCTTTCCGATGATTTCATCCGTGAGCTGATGAATGTCGGTGAAGTAGATATCGTCGTCGGCGTGCCCACGTACAACGATGCCGCAGCCGTCGGACAAGTGGTGCAGGCCGTCCGGGCTGGCCTGCTGCAATATTTCCCGCGCGCTCGGGCGGTCATTGTCAACGCTGACGGCGGCTCTCGCGACGGCACCCAGGAACTCGTTCGCGCAGCATCCATCAGCGACCTCAACATCAGTGCCGACGTACACGCTTTGCGCACGCTGCACAGTATCAGCACGCAATATGATGGCGGTCCCGCGAACGGGATTGCTCTGCATACCATCCTCGCAGCCGCCGACCTGCTCCAGGCCAAGGCCTGCGCTGTCATCTCGCCCGAATCCACCATGATCGAACCACAGTGGGTGGAGCGGCTACTGAATCCAGTGATCCGCGACAGCATTGATATGGTGTTGCCGGTTTACCGCCGGCACAAGTTCGATGGCTTGCTGATCCGTAACCTGATATATCCACTCACCAGGGCTGTATATGGTTGCCATGTCCGAGAGCCGTACCCCTCCGATTTCGCTTTTTCCGGAGTTCTGGGTAGCAACTTTTTGTCACAGGACATTTGGAAACAGGAGCAGGGCCGCAGCGGGACCGAGCTTTGGTTCGCGATTTCCACTATTACGAATCGCTGCAAGATCACCCAGTCTTTTCTTGGAACCAAAGCGCGCCCGGAAAACGCCCCAACTGATCTGGTCAAAGCAATGAGGGAATCGGCCGGAACGCTATTCGCGTCGTTGCGGCTGAATCGCAAGCGCCTTTACCAAATGTTCGCGTTCGGAATGAAGGAACTGGAACCGGTGTTTCTCTCAATACTTACTCCAGAAACTCACGCTGAGCTAAAGCGCCTGGCCGAACTTCCGGAAGACAGGTTCGAATTTGCTCCCGACATCTGGGTGCGCACTGTCTATGAATTCGCTGCCGCTTACCATCGGGCCGTGATCGGCCGTGATCACGTCGTGCAGGCGCTGGTGCCGCTCTTTCGGGGCAGAGCGGTTACATTCCTGACCCAAAATCGCGAAGCTTCGGCGGAAGAAGTAGAAAGCAACATTGAGTCATTGTGCCAGACATTCGAGCACGAGAAGCCGTATCTGTTGCAATCCTGGAACGGCGGGAAGTGAGGTCTTATGTGGCAAAACTTTATTAGAGAACTGGCAAGGACCATGGATGAAATTGTCGGCAGTCTGGGGCGGTTTCTACCTCGATTTCTGGAAATGCTGCTCATTCTGCTGGTGGGCTGGATCATTGCCTATGTACTGAAGGTGATCGTCCGCAGTCTGTTGAAGATCGCGCGTTTCGACCGGCTTTCAGAGCACACAGGGACGACTCAACTCCTGCGCGGAGCAGCTCTGCCGTCGCTCACTGAGCTTGTGAGCCGGTTTGTTTTCTGGGTCGCGTGGTTCGGCTTCATTCTGTTAGGCATCAACGTGCTCGGAGTGATAGGAATTGAGCAGCATGTTGCCAGCTTTTTCGGATTCTTGCCTCGCTTGTTTGCGGCGCTCTTCATTCTGTTTTTTGGCCTGTTGGCCGCAAGCTTCTTCTCGCGCGCCAGTCTGTTAAGCGCTGTCAATGCCGGTTTGCCCTCGCCCCGGCTGATCAGTTGGGCGGTGCGAACCATGATCATTCTGTTCGTGGTTTCCATGGCTTTCGAGGAACTTGGGATCGGCTCGCACACCGTCAGCGTCGCATTTACTCTCACTTTTGGCTCACTGATGCTCGGTCTATCCCTGGCTTTTGGGCTGGGTGGGAAGGATTTGGCCAGGAAGTATCTCGAGAAAAGATTTGGCCGCGAAAAGGGAGAGGCCCCCGACGGGGGAGACGAACTTTCGCCCTTGTGATCCTTCAACTTTGGAATTCGCTCTCGGCGTAAGCAGCGAGAATTGGGAATTGATTTCGATTAGCTGGGACTCAGCTCTTGATCGTCTTCGATCCTTCGTCCCAGTACACCGCGGTCTTGCGGAAGTACGACTCGTTCGCCATGTGACACGCGAGTGCAGCATGATGTCCGAAGGCGGCATCCTCGGTGACTGGTTTCCGCGACTTCACTGCTTGGAAGAATGTCCAAAGATGCGGCTTCAATTCATCGAACTGCGTTCCGCGATAGATCACGCTTTCTGCAATCGGCTCATGGCCTATAGTCGGGTCGTGTTCCTGGTGCCACTGCTTGTGATATGCATCGCGCAGCGGTCGCGGAAAGCTGGACGCATACCAACTGGGCTCCTCATCTTTTCCGGATTGCGGTGTGAATTCGATTTGGCTCCCACTGATATCGAAGACTCCCTTCGAACCCATGAACCGATAGGATTCGTTAACGCTTGTCCCGAGATTCAAGCGCATTACGACTGGAATCTTCCCGTACTCGAAAATCGTGTTGTGAACGTCGGGCATATTCCGGCCATCCGGCCAGCGGAGAATCCCGCCGGCTGACATCGCCCGTTTAGGAGCTTCGTTCAACCCAAGCACGAACATCATCCCGCTGATCAAGTGCACCAGCAGGTCGCCAGAGACTCCCGTGCCATATTCCTTCCAGCATCGCCACCGGGCAAAGATATTGGGATTGAACGGGACCTTGGGCACTGTTCCTTGCCAGGTATTCCAGTCAAGATTTTCCGGAGAGAGATCTGGTGGTGGCGGATAGACCCACGCGCCATTGGGATCGTTGCGGCCGAGTACACCTTCAACCATCATGAGATCGCCTAACGTGCCTGCCTGTACCATTTCGCGCCCTTTCGCCAGAATGTTAGAACTCACTCGCTGCGATCCAATCTGAATGATCCGGCGGGTCTTTTTCTCAGCCTCCACCATAGCCACACCGTCCGCAGGACTGTGCGACATCGGTTTCTCGCAATAGATGTCCTTGCCCGCGCTCACTGCGTCCACGACAACTTGTTTGTGCCAGTGGTCGGGGACAGCCGCGATGACGCAATCGATGTCTTTGTTGTCCAGCAGGTCCTGATAACGGCGGGTGACTGGAAGGGTTGGTGAATTCGTGAACTCACGCGCAAGCGTGTGCCGTCCGTCATATAGATCGCATGCCGCCACGCATTCGACGCCGGGCAACTGAATAGCACTGGGCAGCAGTCCGCTCCCCTGCATGCCGATCCC
>QHZW01000350.1:0-2597 GCA_003224815.1 Acidobacteriota bacterium
TAATGGGCAGTTCGCAACTAGGATTGGCCGCAGACTGCCCGGATAACCTTTGAGCAAACGGGCTGACACTCGCAATGATGTGGCGACCCCGGAGGGAATCGAACCCCCAACCCTCAGTTCCGAAGACTGATGCTCTATCCAGTTGAGCTACGGGGCCGAAGCTACAGAGTACGAGCAAGATGGTGCGCCCTGAGAGATTCGAACTCCCGACCTTCTGGTTCGTAGCCAGACGCTCTATCCAACTGAGCTAAGGGCGCATGATCAACCGTCGAGGCTGAACCTGTGAGGTTGGATCAGAAGACCGTTTTTGAGTATAGCAAAACGGCGCCCAGGAGAGGACCGCAGCGGCGGTTTGGTAGTGCTCAGCAAACTGAGCCATTACCGGCAGTCAATCCGCTTTCTTGAAATATCTGCTCAAGTCTTGACGTAATCCGGCGCGCGCCCGGGACAGCCGAGATTTCACTGCATTTTCGGTGAGATTCAGAAATTCCGCAGTCTGCGAAATAGAATGCTCTTCCATGTCGCGGAGCACGAACACCACCCGGAGGGCGGGTGACAATTTTTGCAGACTGCCGATCAGGATTTGGCGGAATTCCGTGGCGCTATACCGCGCCTCTGGATCGGGAGCCCAATCCGCAACCGTCGCCTCGATCTCACGGCCAGATTCGGAATCATCGATATTCAAGCATTGTTCTGCCAGGGCCATTTCTTTTGCGCCGCGCTGTTTGCGCAGCTTCATCAGCGATTCGTTCACGGCGATGCGGAACAGCCAGGTCGAAAATTTGGCGTCGCCGCGGAACCGGTCGAGGTTTCGATAAGCTTTGAAGAAGGCGTCTTGCACTGCCTCTTCGGCGTCATCTGGATTGTGCGTGACGTTGATCGCGATGCGAAGAAGTTTGCGATCGTAGCGCCGCACCAGTTCTTCAAAGGCAGAAACATCTCCCCGCTGGCTGGCTTCGACGAGCGGCAGGTCCGGGTCAAAGGTGGCTGGCCGCGGGATTTCCATCGTACTTGTCATCAGTTGCATATCGCCTCTCAACGTCACCGCATGCGCGGTTCAGGAAGGAATTTGTAGCCGATTCCGTGAACGGTCCGGAAATGAGTTGGATTGCTGGCGTCACGCTCAAGTTTCTGTCGCAATCTCATCAGGTGATTGTCAACCGTGCGGGTGCAAGGGTAATTATCGTAACCCCACACCTGGTTCAACAGCTCGTCGCGCGAGATCACGCGATTAGGATTCATGACAAAGAATTTCAGGACCTTGAACTCCATCGCGGTCAGAACGACTGGATCTCCTGCGCGGAGGACTTCCATCGACAGAAGATCGATTCTCACATCGCTAAAGCTCGACACATGAGTCTTGGCCGCCGGCCCCGCTTCCCTGCGCACCTGTGTCATTAGTTCCTTCCATGTGAAAGGCAGCAGCAGCAGGTTGGCGATCTTGCCGATGGTTGACGGCTTTCGGTCTGCATTGCCGTGCTGTCCTGACAACGGCACCAGCGCAATGTGGTAGGTATCCAGTTCGAGCCGAGTGATCGCAGGGGGCAAATCGGTTGCGTCAGACGATGACATCAGCTCGAAATCAGGAGCGTTGAAGGTGAAGTCCCCGCCTGGAATGTGCACCGCTTCGAGTACTGCCGAATTTACTCTCTGCATTTTCATGCTCTCCTCCATGAATCACGGTTCGCGTCAGAATCCCAACGGGCTGTCTTCGCCTCAAAACCCATCCGCATGTGTCCCGCACGACTGTTCCAACATCTGTCGCAGCAGGTCAGGCAACTCGTGAATGGAATCAAAATTTGCCGTTTTGCCTGAGGCTACGTGCTCAATCCGTCCGGCCAACTTGCCTTTGAGCGGACCGCCATCGGTACGGAACTGAATGAGGAATGCGCTAGCTGGTCGTAGTCCGTTCATCGCAGGGTCAGAATAGCGGCGAGGCGGAAGGAAGTCATAAAAGAGTCGTTAGTTTGTGGTGATGTTTCAGTGGCGAAAGGCGATCCGGTGTTAACCTCCCTAAACGCGCAAAAAAAGCCCCGATGATCCGGGGCCGCGCAGTCTGTTGTACCGCAAGTTACTTAATGTTCCGCAAGGGGCCATTCGCATTGGCGAAATTGCGGGTGCTCAGAGCCTGAATGCCGGCATGATGATCTCCGTTGAACGGAGTCACTCCGCTGCCGCAGCCTGCCGCGTTGGCTGCTTCCGGTGATCCAAACCACAGTCCGACGTGGAAGGTGTGAACGGGGCCAGTCGCGGGGTTAACGACCGCATCTGGAAATGGAGCTGCATCGTGCACGAGCGGGGCGGGGCCGCTGCCCGGCGCGACGATGAAGGTTTCGATGCTAAACCGGCCGACAAAATCGGCAACGCCGATGCCTCTCTCGTCAGTCGTGAGATCGCCCTGATACCAGGCCAAGCCAAAGGGAGAATTCGGCAATTGAAGAATGAAGGCATCGAACTCTGTCTTCGGCGGCAAACCGCTGACCTCGACGTGCATGACGTCGACATTGCCTAAAGAATTAATGGTTACCCGGCCTCTTGCGTCCGCGATGCAGTTGGCGTTGGTGGCGCCCGCCGAGCGCACCAGGCTAAAAGTTGTG
>QHZW01000350.1:2824-10437 GCA_003224815.1 Acidobacteriota bacterium
ATTCACCCAGCGCGTGTCCGCGATGCTTTTCTGGGAGAGACATTACGTTCGGAGGCTTCCACCTCGACTTCACCAAGGAGAGGCTGTGACGCAACTAATCGATTATAGATATAAACCTTATTGTGTCCCTGCTCCTTTGTCCGAGATGCAAGCCGAAACGCCATTACCTAAGGAAGCTCGCCCAATTTATTGGCGTTTCTGCCTATTGGCATGATGGGTACGCGATTTCGCGGCAAGGCGCAAGACAGAATATTTGCAACTTTACCTCAATTATCTAATCGATTAGAATATGCGGGTAATTTGTTCGGCGTACGTCCGCAATGTTCGGGCCGATGATGCAAGCCGAAAAAGACATCACGTTTGGGAAATTCCGCCTCGATTTCACCAATGAGTGCTTGTGGCACGACGCGCTTTCCATTTCCTTGCGCCCAAAGGCTTTTGCTGTTCTCAAACTCCTGATCGAAAATCCTGGACACCTGGTTAGTAAGCAAAAGGTGCTTGATACCGTCTGGCCGAACACGTTCGTCGGTGACGCCGTCTTGAAAGACAGCATACGGCAATTGCGTGAAGCGTTGAATGACGACGCCACGTGTCCAACGTACATTGAGACGGCTCATCGACGCGGCTACCGTTTTATTGCCAAGCCGTCCGAACCGGTAACAAGCAACAATCCGCGTGCATCAGCGCCTTTTTTGCCAGTCACGCCGAGAATTTCCGCCCTCACTTCTTCAACAACCGCAACTGGAATACTAGGCCGGGAACCAGAACTGGCCAAACTGCGGGGCTGGCTAGATCGAGCGTTCACCGGCGTGCGTCAGACAATTTTCATCACAGGCGAACCTGGAATCGGAAAGACTACCACTGTCCAGGCATTTCTCGAACAAGCTTCCCAGGTCCCGGCGATCCGCATTGCACGCGGACAGTGCATGGAACACTATGGCGCAGGCGAAGCGTACCTTCCAGTACTGGATGGATTTTCACGACTCTGCCGAGCACCTGGCAGAGATCAGATAATCGAATTATTGCGCCAGCAAGCTCCAACTTGGCTCGCGCAAATGTCCTCTCTTATTCCGCCCTCGGAACGGGCTGCCCTGCAGTCGCAGGTTGCTGGTGCAACACGCGAACGGATGATGCGGGAAATGGCTGACGCAATTGAGGCTTTGACTTCCGAATCTCCATTGCTTCTCGTGCTGGAGGATTTGCATTGGAGCGATTACTCCACCCTTGATCTGGTGTCATATTTGGCACGGTGCCAGAACCCGGCTCGTCTAATGATCATCGGCACGTATCGTCCAGTTGACGTGATTCTTGGCGACCATCCTATCAAAGGTGTGAAACGGGAGTTGCAAGCGCACGGCTTATGCCAGGAGGTTCCACTCGGATACCTTTCGGAGGCTGCCATCGGCGAATATCTGACTACCCGCTTTCCCGTTCATCAGTTCCCGCCCAGATTAAAACGCAGCATCTATCAGCGCACCGAAGGTAATCCGCTCTTCATGGTGAATCTCGTTGAGTATTTGACTGACCAGAAAATCATTGTTGAAGAGCAAGGGATTTGGAAGCTGGCGGTTGAATCATCCGAAGTCGAAAAGGGAGTTCCGTCGAACCTCAGAGAGCTGATCCAAAAACAAATCGAGCGCCTCAGCCCTGACGAGCGTACGGTTCTGGAGGCCGCCAGCGTCGCGGGAATGGAATGTTCGTCAGTTGCTATTGCAGCTGGGCTTGAGAACACAGTGGAATGGGTCGAGGAGCATTGCGAAGAATTGGCGCGACGTCATCAGTTTTTATCGCCGGCATGGCTGGTTGAACTTCCGGACGGAACGATAACTCCTCGGCATCGTTTCATTCACGTCCTATATCGCGACGTGCCATACCGCTTGATGCCGCCGATACGCCGTTCACGAATCCATCACCGCATCGGCGAACGCGGAATCGCGATCTATGGCGATCGAGTCAATGAGATCGCCGCCGAACTGGCCATGCACTTTGAGCAGAGCCGCGACTGGCCGCGAGCAGTAGAGTATCTTCTGCAGGCGGCTGAAAACGCTGCCACGCGTTCCGCCCATCATGAGGCGATCGACCTCGCGAACCGTGGTCTGGAGGCGCTGAAGCTCCTCCCCGAAGCTGCCGAGCACGCAAAGGGAGAAATGAAACTGCGCACAATCCTGAGTGGATCCCTGATGGCAATCAAAGGATTCGCTTCGCCAGAAGTGGAAAAAATCAATGCTCAAGGGCGCGAGTTATTCTGGCGGCATGGTCCGTCTCCCGAGTTGTTTTACATGTTGTGGTCATTGAATAGCACGCCGTTCCCTGGGATCGGTCCTTCTATTATCGGGGCAATCCTCCGAAGCACTTGACCAGCTTGAAAAGAGCACGGCGCTTTACGCCCAAAATCCCGATGAATGCAGTCGTATTTTCTTCAGCTTCGATAGCAAAGTAATCGTTGAAACTTTTACTGGCTTGGCGCTTTTGCAACTCGGCTATCCAGATCGGTCGGCCGAAAGATTGTCAGGGGGCCTGGCGCTGGCGCGAGAGCTTGGTCATCCTGAAACTTTAGTTGTTGCCGCGCATGTCGCAGCGCAGATTCATCAGCAGCGCGGCGAACCGCATCTGACGCGCGTGTTCGCGAAAGAGGCACTGGACGTCGCAGAAGAGTATGGGTTTTCGCTCTGGGTGACTTTCGGATTAATCGAACTCGGCTGGGCAGAAGCTGAACTGGGCGACGCGGAGGGAATCGAGAAGATGCGGCGGGGTTTGGCGCAATACGAATTGACCGGCGCGAAACTCCGGTTCCCGTACTTTTTGGGATTGTTGGCTGATCAACTTAGCAAAGCAGGATGGCTAGACGAAGCCTTTGAAGGGATCACAAAAGCTTTAGCACTTGCCGAGCAAACCGGTGAGGGGTACGTAGTTTCGGAGCTGCACCTGATTAAAGGCGAATTATTCTTGACCTCCGGAAAATTGATAAAAGCGGGCAAGCTTCCGGGCGGATCATCTGAACTCTCGACCCAGATGCAAGCGCGAGCTTGTTTTGCTGAAGCCTTGACGGTCGCAAAACGCCAACGGACGAAATATTGGGAACTGAAAGCTGCATTGAGCATGTATCGGCTTGATCTGATGCTCGGAAACTCAAACCACAACCAACTTGCGGAGATTTACTCTTCCTTCACCGAAGGTTTTGAAACCCAGGACCTCAGAGCCGCCAAGGCAATATTGGATGGAAACGCGGTGCCTGCTAACGCGCGATGAATGCGTAAGCCAAACCAACTACGGAAATCAGGACCATTCCAAACAGCAACACATCTACAAAACGATCGGCAAGAGCGCGGTTCTTAACTAGCAGATTCAAGGGAGACTCCTATTCCGCCGGGCGCCGATGAGACGCGGCACCCGGCGAACGGGCTGGTGGTCGTGCGAGACACCAACCCGAGAAGTAGAAGGAGTATAGCACCGCGCTACAACTTTTGTTGTAGATTTTCTACATCTTTAGTTGTACTTTTGGCACATCAGCCGGAATGCGGACCATTTTGAGGTCGAATGTGGGTATTTTGAGCCATCAAAAGACGCACAAAGCAGTGAAACCAGGGACCGGGAGGCCATAGTATCTCCCCAAAGTTAACGCGCCTGACTCAGGCTTCTTCAACTACTCCTGCGAGCGCGCCTTTCTTACGCTTGTTCGATTGCAGGATCTTTTTCCGTAAGCGGAGGGATTTGGGAGTTACCTCTACGAATTCGTCATCGGCAATGAACTCAATCGCTTGCTCGAGATTCAGCTGGCGAAATGGAACCAAGCGGATGGCTTCGTCTGCGGTCGAGGCACGCATGTTCGTCAATTTTTTTTCGCGGACAACATTCACATCGAGGTCATTGTCTTTCGCGTTCTCACCGATGATCATGCCTTCGTAAACTTCGACTCCAGGACCAACGAAGAGTTCTCCGCGTTCCTGCAAATTCCACAATGAGTATGCGGTCGAAACTCCGGGGCGATCGGAAATCAAAGCTCCGGTAAGCCGATGGGGAATTTCGCCTTGCCACTCCGTGTAGCCGTCGAACAGCGAATTCATCACGATGGTACCGCGTGTGTCGGTTAGTAATTGACTTCGCAAACCAATCAGCCCGCGGCTTGGAATTCTGAACTCGATACGCACGCGGCCGTAGCCATGATTGTGCATATTGGTCATCTCGCCTTTGCGGACGCCAAGTTGTTCCATGACCACGCCTACGAATTCTTCAGGGATATCTACTGTGAGGTGCTCGACAGGTTCCATCAATTTCCCATCAACTCGCTTGGTGACGATCTCGGGCTTTCCGACCATCAGCTCGTAGCTTTCACGTCGCATCATTTCGAGCAGAATTGAAAGCTGCAGTTCGCCGCGGCCCATGACCTTGAACGAGTCTGTGCTTCCCGTATCTTCCACGCGCAAAGAAACGTTGGTCAGCAGCTCTTTCTCAAGCCGCTCGCGCAGATTGCGGGACGTAACATAGGCGCCTTCCCTGCCGGCAAAAGGCGAGGTGTTAATTGTGAACTGCATCGCGATGGTCGGCTCGTCGATTGTGATGGGAGGAAGCGGCGCCGGATTTTCCGCGCTCGTGATGGTCTCGCCAATGGTGATTCCTTCGACTCCCGCGACAGCGACGATGTCACCCAATTCGGTTTCAGTGATGTCGGTCCGCTTCAATCCGGAAAACGAGAACAGCTTGGTGATTTTGGTTTTCTGAATTGATCCATCGAGCTTCGCGATGCCTACTTCTTCGCCGGTCCGCATCGTGCCATTGAAAACACGTGCGATGGCGAGCCGTCCGAGGTAGTCGCTGTAATCAAGGTTCGCGACCAGAATCTGCAGCGGCCCGGCAGCATCGCCGGTTGGAAGTGGGATGGTGTCGACAATGGCTTCGAAGAGTGGTTGCAGGTCTTCGCCTCCACCCCGCTGATCGGTTGTGGCGGTCCCCGCCTTCGCGTTGGTATAGAGCACCGGGAAGTCGAGTTGGTCTTCTTTCGCGTCAAGGTCAATAAACAGGTCGTAGATTTCGTTAAGCACTTCCTGGGCGCGGGCATCGGGCCGGTCAATTTTGTTGATCACCACGATAGGCGGTAGCCCGGCTTCGAGGGCCTTGCCAAGGACATATCGGGTCTGTGGAAGCGGTCCTTCGCTCGCATCGACCAGCAGCATGACGCCGTCCACCATCTTGAGCGCGCGCTCTACCTCGCCGCCAAAATCGCTGTGGCCCGGGGTATCTACGATGTTGATCTTTATACCGTGGTAAAACAGGGCCGTGTTCTTGGCCAGGATGGTGATGCCTCGCTCGCGCTCCAGTTCGTTCGAGTCCATTACCCGGTCGACATGGGCCTCATTGGCCCGGAAAGTGCCGCTTTGCTGGAGCATGGCGTCAACCAGCGTGGTTTTCCCGTGGTCCACGTGGGCGATAATTGCGACGTTGCGAATACCTAGAGACACAAATTTCCTACCTTCTCTTGAACAATCTTTCTTTCCTTGAACGGTTCCTTCCATAACACTCTACATGAGGCTGAGGTTACCTTGCGCGGATGCCTAAACCGATACTGCCCACCTTTGTGCCATCCTCTTGGCACTTACCGGCTATGGCTACCAAGTCCAACAGAAACATATAGTTAACCGGCGTTATACAGGACGTGCAGATTTCTCAATTAATGTGCATGTCTTTGCACAAGGGGTTGATGATCTGCACGGGATTACTAAGGTAAGTGCCGTGTTTTCAGTAACGCCATGGAGCATCTACTTTGGTAACGTGTATGCAGAGTAGAAGCCGTATTCTGCGGGATCTGGGATCGTTGGGGATCGGCCATCCGCAGAGGCCATTTAGGTCACCCACAAGCACTTTCCCCTAGGTTTTCTAAAACGGAGGAGCAACATGAGACGAGTAGTTTTGTTGGCGTTGTTGGCCCTGGCACTGCCCACCGCAGCCTTGGCTGACACCATTGACTACGGCAACCTCGGCAGTGTCGGGGGTGGTACCGCGATCATCAGCGGCAGCGCCACAGCCGGGTCAACATACACATTGACATCTCAACTGGTATCGGTCCTGAACGTCAACACGCATGCTTTGAGTCTAGGTACTCTCGGTTGGGTGACAGTCACGACCGGAACTCTTTCTGCCTGCCCGGCTGGGCTGTGCTTCAGCGGCGGGACCCTCACCATCACGTCGGCGGGCGGAGCGACCCTGTTTTCCGGATCATTCACCGGCGGAACGGTGATGACCACTTCCGGAACCACATGGGTGAATGCTTCGCTTGGAAGTGCGGGTGGAAGCGGCCAAATCTCGTTCGGCGTCGGACGGCTCGGGACAGTCAGCGGCGACACAGTCGTCACTCCTGAACCCGGCACGCTCGGGTTGCTCGGAACTGGACTCGTCGGACTCGCCGGCCTCGTTCGGCGCAAGTTGCGGGCGTAATTACCACTTCAACCAACAGAACAACAGAACACTTTGCCCAAGAAGCCTTGCCGAAACGGCAGGGCTTCTTGCTGCTTGCAGCAAGGTGATGAGGCAGCAACTAGGTTGAGTAATCCGCATTGATGCGAACATACTCCGATGTCAAGTCGGTGGTCAGGAATTCGAGCGAGTAGTTGCCTCGCCCTAATCGCACTCTGACACGGCTCTCAGGCTGAGAAAGTTCTTTATGGGCGCGTTGCTCGTCGAACCGGCAGGCCACTGAGCCGCGGCATACCGTTTGGTTTCCGATCACAAGACTCACCTTCTTTGGATCAAGCGCAACTCCGCTCCGGCCAATCGCAGCTAATATCCTGCCCCAGTTCGGGTCAGCTCCCGCCCATGCTGTCTTAACCAGCAACGAATGAGCGATCGTCCGCGCGATCTGTAAAGCTTCGGTGCGATTTCGAGCTTCTTTGATCTCAAGCCGGACCAGGTGCTGCACGCCTTCACCGTCGGCGATGATCTGCTCGGCGAGGGAGCAACAGACCGAATGCAGTCCAGCTTCGAACTCCGTACGGATCTTGCGCAACGAAATCTTGCTTTCGCCGGAGGCCAACAGGAGCACGGTGTCGTTGGTTGAGGTATCACCGTCAACAGAGATGACGTTGAAGGAATTGTCGCAAGTTTTGCGCAATACACTTCTCAGTTCACCCGGAGTGGCCGCAACATCGGTCAGGAGATACACCAGCATGGTCGCCAGTTGCGGATGAATCATCCCTGAACCCTTGGCAACGCCTGTAATTGCGGCTTTGCCGGACTGCATTGGAATGCTGGCAATCTTCGGCAGCTTGTCGGTAGTGAGAATCGCGTCAGCAAATGCACGCAGCTTTTCGACCGATGCTTCTGCGCGCGAAATCAGAGGGGACAAATGCGAGCTGATCTTTTCCGTGGGAAGCGGGACCCCGATGATTCCGGTTGAGGAGGGAAAAACCTGCGATGGCTTGGTCTTCAGCAACCTGGCGGTGTCGATGCAGACCGCTTTGCAGGCGCGATGGCCTGCGGTGCCTGTCGCGCAGTTGGCGTTTCCTGAATTGACGATCACGGCGCTGACGTGACCACCGCTGGCGACAAGCGCGGCGCGTCCGAACTGCACAGGTGCGGCAACCACGAGGTTCTTGGTAAACATTGCTGCCGCGGTCGTATCA
>QHZW01000335.1 GCA_003224815.1 Acidobacteriota bacterium
AGTTGAGTTCCGACTGAACCGGCGAATGGAACGTCAATGGTGGTCAGCGCACCGTTGCGGAGAATGAAACCGACTTCGTTTCCGTCATCGCCAATGTAGCCGCCCACGATGTCTCCTTCATTGTTAATGTCACGGGCGAAGCTGATATGCGTTCCCAATGTTCCAGACGAGTCCAAAGACGCATAGCTGTCACGATTCACAACAAATGCATGACGGCCCGGTATGGTGTTATCGGTACCGACGAGTTCTCCATGCCCATTCATTCCAAACACACGGGTAACGGTTGCCCCCGGCTCATACTCGAGAAATGAAAAGGCCGTCGCACCAGCACTCACTAGTGTGACGGCCTCCGTGAATACGGTCAGCCTGTAGAATTTTCGGCACCGTTGGATACATTCGGTGCGGCTTGCAACTTTTCCTCTTCGTCCTACGGACTGAACTTGATCTTTCTTGTTGTGATTTCAGCGACCATGGGCAATCCATCCTGAATTTTGAGTTTCTCAATTTCTCCGTGGCCGAGATCGGCGCAGTACTTTATCAAACGCAGCCACGCGGGATGAAGATGAGTCGCAATTCCATCACGCGCTGCGGGCCCATGTACCCTTACCATGTCCAATACCGGCCTTTGCATCTCTGCCATTTTGCCCCTAATTCTTCATGTACACGTAGACCTGTCCGGCCTGTGCTGTTGTGCCGACGTCGCGCAGCTTCTCGCCAATAAGAATGAATGGATATCCCGGCGCAACTGCGACGCCGTAACCGTAGTTCCCGTAGGCACCGATCAGCGATGGTGGCTCAAATAGGTAATTCGGCCCTGTAGTGGAGCTAAATGGGCCGGTGAACAGTTGTGCAGATCCCGGTGGGTTTGGGCAATTGCTTCCGTTATTTGAGTTGGGTGCCCCAACCAGCAGCGCTCCCGCCGCTAACATGTCGCCAATGTCAGTATTTGGGGCTCCGAAGCTATAGGCGTTACCGCTCGAGGGCAATAGCTGATTCGTGAACGTTGCCCCCGGATGAACTGCGCCAGTGTAAAGCAGTGCTTTTGCCGTCAAATCACTGCCATTGAACTGATCGCCGGTAATTACCGCCAGATCGGGAGAGCCGTCGAGATTGACATCGGCGATGCCTAAGCCCCGGCCAAACATGGGTCCTGGCCCGGTGAGTGAGAAAAAGGACGATTGTTGCAGCGGCGATGGAAACACGTACACGCTGCCACCATTTGTCGTACTGGCGCCGGGTGCTCCGACCACCAACTCGTTTCCCGCAGCGCCGTCAATGTTACCAACCGCGATCGCACCGCCAAATCCTTCTCCAGTTCCGGGAGGATCCTGAATTTTCTGTGCATAGTTCAAGCTGCCTGCCGCATACTTGAAGATGAACACTGCGGGAATGCTCGCCTGTCTTTTTCCTGGGAACGCACCAACAAGAACTTCATCGTTGCCGTCGCCGTCCAAATCGCCCATGGCAACGGACTGTGCCCAACCCGTTGGCGCGCCGAGTGGTGGTTGAATCGGATACACACTGTAGCTCGGGTTCAACGTGGACGCAGAAACAGTACCTACAAAGAGGTACGCTCTGGCATCCGCTGGTATCGCCATAGCGAAATCGGGAATGCCGTCGCCATTTACATCGCCCGCTGCAGCCGCGGTTGCGCGCACCCCGGTGAGGAGAAGTAACGGATTCTGCCAGGCAGCACTTGTCACTGGATTGCTCGGTTGAATCTGCCCAGTTGCAGGATTCAGAAAGAACACATAGGTTCCCTGGGTCCCGCCGCTGCCCGAACCTGAAGTAACAAACGCCAGGAGCGAATCCACGACTCCGTCGCGGTTTAAGTCGATTGGCCGGACACGGATGGCATTGCCAAAGTACACACTCTTGATCAATGCCGTTCCATCCGATTGCACCGGGTTGAGCACCGTCACCAGCGAAAATCCACTGGGTGTGCCGGTTGTGGAGCAGCCGACGGGTGTGCCCTTTTGCGTGACCGCGAATCGGTCTGTGCCTTTGCCGGTACGGCCATCCGCATTTCTGACCACAATGTCAAAACCATTGATTACTGCGTCGGACGCGACCGTGATATTGGCTGTTACCTGAGTTGAACCTTTGAACGTGGTCGAATTCACCGTCACGCCTCCCGGGTTTGTCGTTCCAGTTACGAACCACTGAGCCACGGCGCCTTTCTTGAAACCGTTTCCGGTGATGACCACGTTGAGATTGATTGTGCCCTGAGGGGCGGCGCTGGGGCTGGCGGAGTCGACTTGAATTTGAGCAGCCGCTGGCGATACGGCAAATACGGCCAAAGATAATGTAGAAATCAGTGCTGACAAGTAGCGCGTACGTTTCATTTTGCCCACCCCAGGAGAAAGATCCTCGGCTGAATCGGCCAGTGGCCGAGTTCCTCTTGCTGAACTTACACGGACAGGAATTCTGGTTTTCCGAACTAATTTATCGCTCCCACCATCACGAAAGGCGCCCAGTAGTATGGGTGTCGATACCGTGGATCCTCTTGCCGAACCTCCCGCTGGGCCTGCGCTAGTGCTTCTGCGCCACCACTCCGCAGCAGATGCCGATAAAATTTCACCATTAGAATTCGAGTTGATTCGTCATTTACTGCCCATAGACTTGCCAAAACGCCGTGACTGCCTGCACCAAGGAATGCTCGTGTCATTCCCACGAACTCGTCGCCCGCGGGTGTTTCCGTGAAATAACCTCTACCCAAGGCGGTTTCGCAGGCGCTTAGTGTGACCAATCGGGCATGCAGCTTCATGTTTGCGACCTCATGCAGTTCTAATCGGCCGTCATTTTGTGCGTCCGGTTCCAGCTGCAATGCAGAAAGCGAGGGAGCATTGCGATTGAGGCTTCCGTGGGTGGCGAGATGCAGGTAGTTATAATTTCCGGCTACCCGCTTGAACAGAGTTTCCGTCGCTTCCTTGCCGAACACAACGCGAGAATCGCCCGAGAACATACTTCCTATACTGCGAGCCTCCGCGGCGGTGTTGGGTAATTTCGGTTCAGAGGGCGCCATTGCCAGCAATTTCCGTCCACTGTCGTTTTCAGGTGACTCCGCGACAAGAGCTGCCGCCGAAGGAAGGTAAGCAATGTTGTATTCATCCCCTAAGAATCGGTCGCGCGAATTTGGCAGAGCGGCGAATGGAACATAATTCAAAACGCCGTCTGGAATTATGAGCAGCTGACGATATCGGGCCAATCGTGTGTCGGAATCAAGTGGCGCAAATAGCAGCCGAAAAATTCCTTTCGCGGGGTAAATCCATTTGGGGCTTCGCTGCATGATCAGTCCTCGCAGCAGTTCAGTGCGCGACGATAAACTCTCGGAAGATACGTTCACGGGTATGCCGGCAATCGAGCTCGGCGTGATCAACAGCGTGCTCACCGATTGTTTGCCTACCACGAATTCGATCAGCGCTGTTTCAGGAGGCAGTAAGCGCTGGATCTCGGAAACGCTGGGAATGGCCTGAGGCCGCACTGAAAAGTCACGATTGGAATGAGCGTTGTCCAGGAGTTCCTGATAGTCCTTCTCCGCACGATTCAGCTCAGCGGAATATAGTTCCAGTGCCTGTCCGCGCCTTTCTTTTTCGGGAGTGGCATACTCCTTTTCGATCGCGTGGCGCAGGCTACGAATCCGTTCTCCCAACTCCCGAATACGGCGTTGAGCGTCTGAGTCACTTCCGGCTGATGCCGTGGGCCCAAGCTGATCGAAGTATGCGCGTGCGCGCAACTTTTCAGAGTAGATAAACGCATCCTCTGGATTCCCGAGCTTCAGCAGAAGCTCGACCAACGTTACATAGACCTCATACCGGTCTTCAATGTATCCCGCGCGATAGCGTTCCTCAGAAATCTGCGATCGGGTCTCTTCGATAACGCCGATGGCACCCTTATAAGCACGGATCGCATCGAGCGCTTTCCCCTGCGCCTCAAAGGTTTGACCGCGGCCATAGAGCACTCTCCACCCGAGTTCCGGATCTCTGATTTGTTTTTGCAAATTCTCTGCCGTCGCATACTGCTCGAGGGCCTTGTCGAAGTCTGCCCTGCACCTCTGCACTTCGCCGAGTACATAACGGGACTGAGCCATGGCCGGACGGTTGGCCAGCCGGTCGGCGATTTCACTCGCCTGCATGACGTCCTTAAGAGCCTCGCCGTACCGCTTGACGTCAATTTCATTTCTGCCGCGTTGAAGCAATGCAGCGATCAGCGTAGCCTCATCCCCCACCGCGGTCGCGCGTGTCAGGGCCAACCCAAAATATGTATCCGCCTGCCCGTTGTTCCTACGCCGGCGTTCAAGATCACCCAATGCAAGCATGCTGGCGGTTTCACCAGCTGCACTTCCGATCTTTTTTGCTAAGCGCAAACCATGCTGAAAGCGCGTCTCAGCGGCAGGGATATCGCCCAGCGATTCATAAACGGTGGCAGTGTCAATCAATGCTTCAACCAGTTCGCGCTGCAACCCGGAGCGCTCATACACTTGTTCCGCAGCCGCATATTCCTGTAGTGCGGCATCGTAGCGCCCCAAGCCAGCCAAGGTTGTGCCTTTCCCTTTGTGCCAGTCCGCTTCTTCTTTGGCAAGTCCCGCCTCTCTCGCCAGGTGCGCAGCGCGGTCAAAGCTTGCAAGCGCTGCGTCGATGTCTCCTGTCCCCGCTTGGCAAAGGGCAATGTCCCCAAGATCATCACTGGACGCCGGCTTAAGACCCAGACGTTCACTGATTTCCAGCGCCTGCCGATAGTAGGGTAGAGCTTCACTAAATTTACCCAACAACAGATAAATACCGCCGATGTTGCCGAGAGTGTCGCCCTCACCACGCTCAAAATGTGATGCTCGGTGGAGTGCAAGGGCCTGCTGGTATTGCTCGAGCGAGTGGGAATAGTCTCCTCGCTCGTCGAATACTAGGCCTAAGTTATTACGGGCGGATCCTTCCAGTTCCTTGTCTCCAACGGCAGAGGCAATCTCGATCGCATCATTCAAGTGCTGGATTGCGTTGGGATACTCTGAGCGTTCCCAATAAATCAAGCCCAATTGATTTTGGGTATTCCCGATCTCGCCGCGATCTCCTAGTTCTTGTTTCATGCGCAACGCCTGGTGGGCGAATTCCAGAGCCTGGTCGAGGTTTCCCAACTTGCGTTCACAATTCGCCACGTAACCCAGAGTTACGGCTTCGCCATGTCGGTCTTGGCTGGACCGAAAAATCTTTAGTGCTTCCTCGAACTGCTGCAAGGCAGGCTTCGGACCTTCCTGCGCGTACAGCTGCTTGCCTTTTGTCAGGAACTCTTGCGCTTGAGTTGATGGCGCTACGGCACCCTGAGGCCACAGGGTACCCACGAGCACAAGCACGCAACAAGCGCATCTGGTAATAGCGCGCATTCTCGAGATCACCGGGAGAAATTCACTACAAATCGGACCGGAGCTGATTTCTGCACTCGACCATCATCCAGACACGCTGCTATCCAAGCGAAGTACGTTCCCTCTTTTAAAACAATGTTTGGCGAAAGTTTGGCATTGTTTTTTTGCGACTCACCTTGCCAAACCGGATCGCCATCAAACGTAACCACGTGAATTTCGTAATATCGGGTCTGAGGAACAGGTTTCCAATGGAGAACCAGTTCGGATGGCTTGATAACTCCGCCGTCTCTTGGTGAGATCAATGTGGGCAGCGACTCTAAAGGCGCGTTCTTTCGCGCCATATCGGTGGTTGTTGGGCCCGGCCAAGACGGCGGCTCAGATTTCGCTACCACAGTACTGGCGGCGGCTGCGGGCAATACAAGCGACGCACGTATTTTGCGGGTCGGAGCCATCGATGCAATCGCCCGCCGCTTAAGACCAAGCGGGAGGGCCACGTCGTCAGCTGGCGGCATCATTGCCACATCCCCAATCAGGCTGCGGCATGCTGCGCAATCTGCAAGATGCGACTGGATCTGGCATCTGGCCCCATCGTCCAGAGCGCCATCCATGTAACCCGCGAGTACGTCATTACCGGGACACGTCCATGCCCATCGCTTCCATAGTCCAATTGCTTGACTCATAGTTCCTAAGAAATCTGAACTCCTGCCCGGTCTTGATGATCGAATCGGCACAACTTTGCGCTCCTGACTTATTGCACGGACACCAGACGAATTTTTCCGCCCTCTATTCCATCGCGCTACGGAGCTTCTTCAAGACAGCCACAATATGCCGATGCACTCTCTGTGCATCTCCCAGTCCGGTGATGCGTGCGATCTTCTCCAGCGATAAGTCCTGCTCGAATCTCAGCTGCAACAGCAGGCGCTCTTGTTTTGGAAGTCCCATCACCTGTTTCAACATCTGCGCGTGTTGCTGCTGGGACGCCATGAGGGTTTCCTGGTCCAATCGCAGATCAGGAATCTGGAAAACAAATTCTTCTCGTTCTTCGGATATGAGCGCCGTCGTCGAAGCAGGCGCTGGCATCTGGCGCATAGTTAACATCCAGCGCTGCCGGGAACTCAAGCGGTCCTCGATTCTTCGCTCGGCGCCTTCGACCTGAGCGAGATCCAAATCAGGAGAAACCGGGCGTAGGTGCTCGAGTGTTGCTTCGGCCGTAAGGCCACGCTCGAACCTGCAGACATAGATCTGAAATTCCAGCTCGGATAGCGATTGGACTGACTTGAACGGGCGAGGCCTTCCAGTCCGCTTGCGGTGCCAATCAATGCAGAGATTTCGGGCAACAATTTGAAGCCAAGTCTTGAAGCTTGCGGGTCCCTCTGGTTTGAACTTCAACAGCCGGCGAAAATTGTATAGGGCAAGCTGTTCACAGATGTGAAGGTAACAATCTGCGGCTGCCTCGTTGTCACTGGTGCAATAGCGAGCAGCTTGAAACAGAACAGGGGAATATTGATCTAAGAACTCTTCCCACGCCGAAACAGGGTCCGGCGATTTAAACCGTTCAAGCAGCCCCGTAATGGCAGGATCGGCCACTCTCGCCCCCTGAGGGTCACGACATAGTAGTGCCGACGAGTTTACCTCAAGACGGCGCCATAGAATGCGAACAACACAAAAAAGTCAACACTACTTAGGCGAATCTGCTTCATGATGAACATGGTAGAGAGCCGGAGGGAACGTGCCTCTAATACTGTCTTAAGCTCCCACGCCCTGTCTGATCCTAAAGTTGCCGCTGTACGTTAAAGCGGAATCCGTTGAGGAAATCGATTCCTTGATGACCTCATCAGGCGGTCTTTTACTCCGCGCCAGTAACGCTGGGGTCTGGCTGATGTCGTTCTTGTCGATCTCGCCACAGGTATTGTCGGCGGTTGGACGTAGTCGGTCTCCTCCAAATCAAATTGACACCTTGTAAACACCAACGGGTTAGGGAACCCCAAACTTGCCTCGGTTCACCCACTGAATCGTCTGCAACGTCGAGTCAACTTGATCATCGTGGCGACCCTGTGGAAACCCCCGCAGCTCGTTCAGGTATCGCGTAAGCCGCTCGGCTGAGGTCGGGAGGTATACGTACCCTCCCTCGATCGGGCTGTAGCAGGCATGCATGCGCATGGCTTTGTCGCACCCTGCGGGCGGAGCCGTCATGATGTTAGCCTTGCTCTATCCTTTCCGGCGCGGCGCGAACTTGAACGGCACTTCCGTTACAGAATTAATGTGTCCTCGAGCCAAAATTTCCAGTAAGAGCTTGAAGCCGGTCGTTTGAAGAGTGAGGCCGAAATGCATTTTCGCCGGAGCACAAAGAAGCCGGACATGGGGTCTTTTACCGCGAGAGCAGGTTTTTGTACTGGCTTGCTTGCCAGCAAGCGCATCCGGGAAATGACTGCTCGCAGGGGACTCCATTCCTCGATGCTATGGAACTGGACATAGCGGCTGGCGATGGCGATGTCGCAACCATCCGCGACCTTGCTGATTAGGGTTGGCAGCAGGTCGGGCGGGTGTTGAAGGTTCGCATCAATTAGGCCCAGCAGGTCCGCGTCAGTGTGTGCTCAGCTGTAAGTAATTCCGCCGGCGATTCCATGTTCAAAGAATTGGTTACGGCTGAGACTTTGAAACCGCGTTTTTATGGCACTCGCGCTTTGGTGGTGGCGGGTCGCGTGAATCTGTGACAGAATACGCGTCCACAATGATGGCTAAATCACCAGTGGTGTTTCTTCTTCTGCTGTTTGCTTGCGACACACAAGGACAAGAGTGGCGATTCTATGGAGGCAGTGCCGGGGGCACACGATTCTCCTCTGTGCAGCAGATTAACCGTCAAAATGTTGGCATGTTGAAGCGTGCATGGACGTATCACACTGGCGAAGTGAATCGCACAAACCAAACGGATCGTCATCGTATTGCGCCGTTTGAAACGACGCCGGTAGTTGTGGATGGGATGCTTTATCTCTCAACGCCATCGAACCGAGTGATCGCACTAGATACCGAGACAGGCAGGGAAATTTGGCAGTTCGATCCGCAAGCAGGTCGCGCCGAGCGGACGTATTTCCAGCACCGCGGCGTTACGTACTGGCAGAGCGAGACAGGAGATGATCGGCGGATCCTATTCGGCACGTTCGATGGACGCCTGATCTGCCTGAACGCTAAGACTGGGAAGAGTTGTCCGGGTTTTGGCACAAATGGTGTGGTGAATCTGCGCACGGGGGTAGCAGACGAATTCCCGCAGGCGGAGTACGCTGTGACCTCGCCGCCCGCGCTTTACAAAGACCTTGTCATTACGGGAGCTGCGGTCCAGGAATATCCCTCCAGAGGACCAAGCGGGGCGGTACGCGCGTTTGATGTTCGCACGGGCAAGTTGGTATGGACGTTCCATACCATCCCCGAATCCGGAGAAGCAGGACACGAGACCTGGACAGACGAAGCGTGGAAGCGAAGAACGGGCGCGAATGTTTGGTCCACGATGAGTGTGGACGTGGAGCGAGATTTGGTCTTCTTGCCGATCGGTTCGCCTTCGTATGATTTTTATGGCGGTGATCGCAAGGGCCAGAATTTGTTCGCGAACTCGCTCGTGGCGCTGCGAGCCTCGACAGGCAAATTAGTGTGGTACTTCCAAATGGTGCACCACGACCTTTGGGATTACGACATGCCGGCGCAACCGACGCTGATCACCGTGCGCCACAATGGCGAATCGGTACCGGCGGTTGCCGAGGTCACGAAAATGGGATTCGTGTTCATTTTCGACCGGGTCACAGGTAAGCCGCTGTTTCCAGTACGGGAGCGTCCGGTTCCTAAAAGCAATGTGCCGGGCGAGGTGGCCTGGCCAACGCAGCCATTTCCGACCAAGCCGTCGGCCCTGGTGCGACAAGAGTTGAATGAAGCCGACATTAGTACGGTTACAGCGGAGTCCCATCGCTATTGTATGGACTTGTTTCATTCGCTCGAGACTCGAGGTATGTACACGCCGTATGGGCGCAAGCAGACGCTCGTCGTACCGGGCACTCTAGGGGGAGCGACGTGGTCGGGTGGATCGTTTGATTCTGAGCTGGGATATTTCTTCGTAAACGTCAATGAGTTGGGATCAGTGGGTGCGTTGGAGCCACAGCCACCGGGAGCGCCCGTAGGTTATCGGCGTGGAGCCGCGGGCGGCGAATATGCCCGGTTTTGGGACCAGAATCAGTGGCCATGCCAAAAGCCTCCATGGGGAACATTGAATGCAATCGACGTCAAGACGGGTGAGATCGTTTGGAAAGTGCCGCTAGGCCTGGTCGATGGCCTGAATGGTGAGACCGGCGCGCCAAACCTTGGGGGCTCCATCGCGACCGCGGGCGGGCTGGTTTTTATCGGGGCGGCAACAGACAGGCGTTTTCGGGCTTTTGATTCGCGAACCGGAAAACAACTGTGGACGGCGGAGTTGCCCGCCAGCGCGCACGCTACTCCAGTTACCTATGTGGGACAGAAGAGCGGCAAGCAATTTGTAGTGATTGCCGCAGGAGGCGGAGGCTTCTTTCGTGGCAGCACGTCCGACGAAGTTGTGGCATTTGCCCTGCCGGACTAACGTGCTCGCGCGATATCCGCAGTACCACAACAGCAGAAAAAGATAAGAATCAGAAGGCCAGCAGGCTTCCTGCTTTCCTAGAACGCCTGCAGTTGGTTTAGAACTCGCGAACAGTCAACCGAGTCATGCGCATAACATCACATCAACCAGCAGTCAACTTGCTGTGGAGTCTACATCAGTGCCGAGTGAATAACAGGTGCACTGGCGAAAGAATGCCCGAGGGAAGCGGCCGAAGATTATCGAAGTCTTGCAACCTGAATCGAAGGCCGTATTGCCTAGTCACGCCAGCGATGTCAGCCAGGCGCCCGACCTTCGCGAGTTCATTGATCGCGGTGTTGTAAACCTCAGCGCGAATCGTGTTGCCACCCGTTTTCAGCAGTCCAGTCAAGTCGAGCTTGTAAGGCGGGCTCCACAGAGTCCCCGCTCGTTTGCCATTGACAAAAATAGTCGCGGCTTCTCGGACTGGCGACGCAATTAGTGCTGCAAAGGAGTATCCGCGCAAAGTGCCGGTTGCTAGCGACTCTCTAGGTATAGCCACCGGTTTGCCAAAGTCCAGGAACACATGGGCCGACGCCTCTGCCGCAGAAAGTTCAACGGACTTAGTAAAAACTGCAGTGCCCGAAAAATACTGTGTATTGGAATTTGTCGTCCAGGAATACGGGAGATTGACGTCTTGGATTACACCGTTCGTTCCCAGCATCAAAGTCCAACCAGAGCTCAAATCCTTGGATGAAATTGGCAGTTCTCGGGCAGGCAGCGGCGCGGCGGAGGACGTTCGGAATACGATGACGCGAGACCCATAGGGCTCAATCTGAAGGTCTAACTCACCATCGTTACTGGCTGACTTCTCGATTTTGCCGGTCATGGGATCCCATAACTCCGCGAATCGGTATTTGGTGCGGAACTGCGCGCGAAACTTCTGCTCATGATTGCTGGTGTTCGCGACAAAATAAATGTCGGCATCGGCCAGTTTCCGGTGTACATGACCAATATCTTCGGACTGAACATCGAGTCGCAGGTCTGATTTCGCAGCCGCCGAAAGGCGATCTATCAATTTCGATTCAGAAACCACTTCCAACTGAGGCCAGTTGCCATCGGGCTTTTGATCAATGGCAATGACAGTGCCTCCGTTTCGCTGAAACTTCAACAACCACCTCCGGGTCTCCGCAGGAATGAAGTTTGCGCCAGGCAATAGGATCACCTTGTAGCGCTGCGCCTCCGCCTGCGCCAGGGTTCCATCGTCGATTACATCAAAATTGAATCCCACACTGAGAATATCCGGAATGATGTTGGGACCGAGCCGTGCGCCGGTTTGCTCAAACAAATCCATTTGGTTTGTTGATAGGGGTTTCATTGCGGCGTAAGCATCTTCGGTGGGCAGATACAGAGCCACGTCGACGACCGGTTTTCCTTGTCGCAACAGGTAACTGAGGCGTTGCAGGTAGCGGCAGAGGTCAGGCATTACTGGCCACCAGGGATTTTTGTCATTCAGCGCACCCGCCGCGTAGAAAGTCCAGCCGGGATCTCCTGCCTGGGACGGCGAATAAGGCCAGCCGTGTCCGACCAGTTGATTGATCCCCATCAGGAAGTGCAAGTTTGCTTCAGCTTTGATATCGAGCGGCGTTGCCCGAAATGCCGGAGAGTGAATCCACGTCCACGTCTCGGAAGAAACAACTGGCTTGCCGAACAGGTGGGCCGCAGAGGAAGCCCAACGTGTCGCGGTCAGTTTTCTCCAGGGAAAACCTTCGCCTTCGGGCAGGTCTACGTAACGATAACTGGAAAGAGTAGCGGGCGGCACGCCGTAATCTTGCATTCGGAACAGGACGTGGTTCTTGGCCGCCCAGTCATGCATAGGAACTAAGAACTGGTCTTCGAATAACTCGCTGAGCGTGCGACCGTAGTCCCGACGCACCTTTGTTGATCGCTCGCCAGCGTCGAACTCCAATAAAGGAAGCAATGGCCTCAGGTCATAACCACGGCGCTTGTGGAACTCGGTCAACAAATCGGCAGTCCAGGTTGCGTTATATGCTTCCAGGCTATCGCAAAAAATAGCGTGAATGCTGTTGGGCATTGCGGCCCCAAGCAGCTTGTCGCCACTTTCTCGCAGATGGGTTTCAATTGCCGCTCGACTGTAATGGTCGAGCACATACCCTTCTGCTCCGAGAGCGGCGCGCTTCACCGATTGGCCGGTGGGACTTGAAAAAAAGAACAGCAACGTCCTCGGCCCTTGGCCGTCGGGTACCGGGATATCTCCATCCCCGGCGAGGTCCAACTCGCGGAAGGAATCGACATCGGTTTCGCCTAGTGCCCCTTGACCAACGAAGGCCGCAATCAGATGCTCTTCCTCGTAAGGAACGGGGCGCGCCACACTGTTTCGGCCCGGAGCAATTTCGCGAGAGTCGGCACGCAGCCCGGTACTTGCCAAATCCATTGGAATGTAAGGTCCTCCATACGGCCAGCCACTGCCTAGGGTAAGGTCCATGCGGAGGCCGAGATTGTGTGCGGTTTCAGAGGCGAAGCGCACCATGTCGAGGAACTCGGGAGACAGGTAAGGATAATTGCGAAATCCGTTGGCGGCATCGTCGACGGCCATTGGGTAGGTAGCCTGGAGCTCCACCCCGCCAATTCCCGCGGCCTTCATGTGCTGCAGTTCGGCAGTAATTTCCTGCCGCGTAGCGGATGGCCCAAACCACCACCACCGCATCATGATGCGACTATCATCGGGTGGATGTTGGAAAGCGTGTTGGACCTCCCTGACGGCGGAAGTTGCTTGTGTTAGAGCTGGCCGAGAAGTGAGGACAAGCACCAGGCAGGCGGCGAGCACGACGGAATTGTTCATGTCCATGGGGCAATCAAATCAGCCCGGAAGAGGATACCTTATACCGATTACTCGTGAATGGCCGCAGATACCTGTCGATGTGGCAGCAACATCGGCTACTATGAGGGCATCCGTTCCGGCACTTGCCAGAACAAGGTCATTGCCGGCCTGGGCAAAGGCGAATATTCAAAACAGGACTGGGACAGCGCCCGCAATCAGGAGTATGGCGCCTTCGCGCGCCGGGAAGATTTGTTTGCCCACATGGCGCCTGCTTCGATCACGAGGGGAATGTCTTTGTCGTGGAATGGGTTGAGGCAGGACGTGTGACCAAATTGCGCAGAATAGCTTACTTGAGCCGGAGAACATCTTAGAAGTTCGGAGGAACCATGAGAAAAGAGATTTCGCGCCGAAAGTTTCTGGAAAATCTCGGATTGGGAACCGCAGCCGGAACCAGCCTGTTGCTGCTGAAGGATGCTGCTGGCGCGCGTGCGACGCTGAACTCGATTCCTACGCGTACTCTGGGCCGAACAGGCGCCAAGGTTTCTATTCTCGCCTTCGGTTGCGGCAGCCGCTTCCTCATGTACAAGCAGGAAGACAGCGCGCTGGCAATACTGAACCGCGCGATTGACCTCGGCATCAGTTATCTGGACACGGCGTACGCATACGGAGATGGCGAGAGTGAAACTCGGGTTGGCAAAATCATGACTTCGCGCCGAAAGGAAGTCTGGCTGGCAACGAAAATTCCCGATCGTACTCGCGACGGGTTCTTACGACGGTTAGAGGGAAGTCTCAAGCGGCTGAATACTGATCACGTGGACCTCGTCCACATTCACAGCCTTGGTCAGGAAGATGACCTGGCGAGAATCGAAGCGCCAGAGGGCGCTCTTAAAGGTTTGATGGAGGCCCGAGATCAGAAGATGGCGCACTTTGTCGGCATGACCAGTCACACAAATGGAGAGGTGATGGCGAAAGCCATCGAACGCCACGACCTTGATTGTGTGCAGATGGCCCTCAATGCCTCACGCAACGGCCGCTTTGAAGAAGTGGCGCTTCCAGCAGCTAACGCAAAGAGTCTGGGAGTTATTGCGATGAAAGTAACTGGTCAGGAATTTCTGGTGGGTGACGGTCCAGGCAAAGCGCAGATGAGTTCGCTTCTGCGATATTCCATGAGTCTGCCGGTTGCCACCGCGGTCGTCGGCATGCCAAAGCCGGAGATGCTTACCGATAACGTTGAAATGGCGCGCGGCTTTTCTGTACTCGACGACAACGAGAAAGAGCGCTTGAGACAACAACTCCAACCGTCCCGCGAGGGATTGGAAAAGCGACTGGTCGGGCATCTGGATGGGCCGACAGCCGAACCGAGAGTCTTCGTCGCATAGGAAGGTGACAGCCAAACCGGAGAGTTCAGGACGTCTTTGCCTATTCACGAACGATTTTATTTTTCAGTGATTCAGGGAGAGACCTGGTGCTGGAAATTGCCGTTTCGCCGGCATAGAGGTGCTGCAGTTTCGTGAGACGTGCCAGCGCTGGGAGGGCGGCAGGAGTGATCTTAGTGCCGAAAACACTCAAGGACTCAAGTTGATCCAGTGTAGTGAGCGACTGTACAGTGACATCGCTTGTTTTGGTATCCATGAGCCGCAGCACGCGCAATCGTTTCATGGCGGCAATGGCCGGCGCAGAGCGATCGGTAATGGCGGTGCGAGAAAAATCTGCGGTGACAATGTGGTCTTGCAGTGGAGCTAAGGCGGCCAGGTCCTCGTCTGCAAATCGCGGACCAAGAAGCGAAGCATTCAGCAGAATGTCGGCGGAGCCTCTTGATTCATACTCGAGAATATTCGGAAAGCGTTTCTGAAGTTCTATCAATGCTGCGTCGACAGCAGCCCGTTTTTTCGCAACTGCGGCGTAGTCAATCTCCGCAAACCTTACTTCAGCCGCCACGGTGACAGGCTGCGGCCCAGGCCCGGTCATTAAATCTGGTTGCGTTTTCGAAGCCCCGGCAGCGATCCACATTTCAATCAGTCCGATCTGATCCCCCGAGAGGGGCTGCTTTGCTTCCTTCGGCATAAAGTCATCGTGCGATGGCGGTAGCGTGATACGGCGAAAGAGGTCGCTGCCCCGAGCGTCTCCGGGTTTGATAACCACGCCATGCTTGCCTCCGCGCATCAGCGCGGCATAACTATCCAACCGCAGACCTGCTCTTTGTTTGCTAGGGCCATGGCACGAGATGCAATGTCCCGCGAAGATGGGCTGGATGCGTACCCCATAAAAGGTAGCTGCTCCTCCAGTTGCGCGGCCAGCAGAACTGCGAGAAACCAGCAGCACTTTGCGCAACGTCCCCGGCATATATTCCGTCAGGTGATCTTCGCCGAGGGACAGTTGCCCTCCGCGATAGCCGGTAAAGCCGACAAGGCCGATGGATGCGGCGAGTGCGATCGGGTATAGGCGTGCTGCGCGCCCTTCGCGTCCGCACAGTCCCAAACAGAGCGAGCTGATCACGACTACGAAGAACCCGCCCCACAAGTGCTGCGTTACCAAGGGGCCGGAGTAGCCGCCGTTTCTCGCCAGACACCATCCCAAGAGCGAGGCTGCAAGTGCTGTCAGCAGCGCGACTCCGAGCACGAACGGGACCGACGCCTGAAGATACGAGAATTGCTGAGTTCGTCCCACCAACTCCAGTACGGGTACCAGCAGAATCAGCGCGATCGGCAAGTGCACTGCAATAGGGTGAAACCGCCCGATGAACTGCAACAACGCTCCGCCTTCACTTCCAGTTGGAGGGAAGAAGAGCAGAAGCACGAGTAACAGAAGCGTTGGTGCGACCAGCACCAGGCTCAAACGATTCCGAGAAATTCGGCTCACCCACAATGTAGTGAAATCAGGGCCGGAAACGGACAAATGGCCTCTCCAGATTTTTCACGCTAAGACCTCGGTCACAACCCGCGCGGGTTTCACGCTGGTGAGCTTCTGCTGCAGCCCCTGGAACTGATAAGTGAGTTTGTGATGATCGAACCCCAGCAGATAAAGCATGGTCGCATGAAAGTCCCGGATTTCAACCGGATCTTTGGCGATCTCATATCCCATGTCGTCGGTCTCACCGTGAGAGACTCCGCGCTTTACTCCTCCGCCTGCCATCCAAATGGTGAAAGCGCCGGGATTATGGTCGCGGCCAATGTATTTCATTTCCTGGCCATTTCGGTTTTCCCGCATAGGGGTCCGCCCAAACTCGCCGCCCCACACCACCAGCGTGTCCTCGAGCATGCCGCGCTGCTTCAAGTCGGAGAGTAATGCTGCAGTCGGCTGGTCCACTTCCCGGCACCGATCAGCGAAACCCAGGTTCAGCGCTTCCTTCGCGTCCGATCCGTGCGAGTCCCAGCCCCAGTGATAGAGCTGAATAAAGCGTACGCCGCGTTCCGCCAGCCGGCGCGCTACCAGACAATTATTGGCAAAGCTTGCCTTGCCTGGTTTTGCGCCGTATTTTGCGTGCACACCTTCTGGCTCCTTGCGGATATCCATGGCATCTGTTGCGTCCATCTGCATCCGGAACGCCAACTCGTATTGGGCAATGCGTGTCACCGTCTCGGGATTGCCAAAGGCCGCGTATGTCTGTTGATTGATGTCATCAATGGCATCCAGCATGGTGCGGCGCAGCGGACGGCTCACACCCGACGGGTTGTCCAGGTATAGAACCGGCTCACCGTGAGAGCGACACTGAACTCCTTGATAGACGCTCGGCAGGAATCCTGAACTCCAAAGCTGCTTTCCGCCATCGGGCGACTTGCCCCCGGAGAGCAACACGATAAAGCCCGGCAGATTTTGATTCTCAGTGCCTAATCCGTAGAGAACCCACGATCCGAAGGATGCGTAACCAAGACGCGGGTTTACGGTCTGTACCAGCAATTGCGCGGGAGCGTGATTGAACTGATCTGTGCGCATGGATTTGATCACACACAAATCGTCCATATGCTGTTCGATGTGCGGCAGACGGTCGGATATCCATTGGCCACTCTGCCCAGCCTGGTGAAAAGGGTATTGAGAACCGAGCAGCTTGGGCACTCCGCTAATAAAAGCAAACCGCTTGCCAGCGAGGAATGAAGCCGGACAGTCCTGGCCGTCGAAGCGTTTCAGTTCGGGCTTGTGCTCGAACAATTCCAGCTGACTCGGCGCGCCCGCCATGTGGAGATAAATGACACGGCGGACCTTCGCAGGAAACTGTGGCGGCAGGGCCAACAGGGGAGTCGTCGGGTCGCGTCGAAAATCAAGTCTTGTACCCTCGGCTGCGGCTCCTCCTACTATGGCCGCATGGGTAACCTGCGATGCTATGGTTCCCATGAACAGAGCACCGACACCGCTGCTGAGCGACCGGAGGAAATGCCGGCGGGTTTGCGCCTCAAGCGCGGCGAATTGGACATCGGGATGCACTTCGCCGACAGACGACGAGTAAGTCTTACGGCACACGCGCGATTCGGAATCTGCCATAGTAATTACCTTGTCAATGCCGTATCAAGATTGAACAGAACGCTGGCCACCGAAGTCAATGCTGTCAGTTCTTTCGATTTCCCCGGCGTTGCTGAAGCTTCTATCAGAGTTGGAGTCTTCATGATTTTCTGGAAAAGGGCGCGCAAGCTAGCTAACTCGCGAGGCGTCAAATCCCGGGACAACACCAGGCGAGCTCCGCAAGTAAGGCGTGCATCCAGCCCGGCGCCTTCCTTCAGCATGTGCTTGGCGAGGGCTTCGGAAGCTTCCTGATACACGGGATCATTCAACGTGACCAGCGCTTGCAACGGTGTATTCGTTGGAATCCGGCGAGCGAGACTGACATCGTGGTCCGATGCATCGAATGTGAGAAGGCTGGGATACCCGCTGGTGCGTTTAATGTACGTGTAAATCGCTCGCCGATAGCGATTCGGCCCGGTTGCGTCCACCCATTTGCTGTCGTTGTAAACGGTGTTCCAGACTCCCGCCGGCTGCGGAGGCATAACCGGAGGCCCACCCATTTTGGTGCTCAATAATCCGCTCGTCATCAAAGCCTGGTCGCGGACCATCTCAGCGGTCAGCCTCTGTTGCGGGCCGCGCGCCAAAAGGTGATTGCGCGGGTCCTTTTCCAGAAGTTCAGGAGACGCTTTTGCGCTTTGTCGATAGGTGGCGCTGGTCACCATGTCCCGCAAGAGCGCTTTCATATCCCAGTGCAGATCATTCTGGAAATGGAGCGCCAGCCAATCGAGTAGCTCGGGATGGCTGGGCTCCTCTCCCACGCTGCCGAAATTCTCTAGCGTTTCTACAATGCCAGTTCCAAAGAGTTGCTCCCAGTAGCGATTGACAGCAACCCGCGCCGTCAACGGCTGGTTCGGAGAAAAAAACCATTTGGCAAGTGTCAGGCGATTTCTGGGTGCGCCGGCCGGAAGCTTCGGAAAAATTCCCGGAACGTCTGGAGTGAGTGGCGGGCCAATCTTCGTGAGAAAATTTCCGCGTTCAAATTCCAGCGTCGTTCGTTGATCGTAATCAGGCTGCTCGCAAGCAATCGGGAGCGGAACCGTAGGAATCTTACGTAACTGGCTGGTGAGCTTTTCAAGTTCCGCAAGCTCGCCAGTAGAACGAGGATCGCTGGCGAGTGCGGTCCACCGTGCGTCGCTGCTGCCCGACATGCGAAGGTGTGAGATGAGAGCGGGCTTACTCGCAATATTCCCGGTCTGCCTCAAACTTAGCTTGATACGGTTACCTGGAGAGAGCTTTACCGGAACCGCGGGAATTCCAATCGTCCAACGAGTCCGGAATAAATTGGGATTCGCGCCAAAGACATTCTCCCCAGGGTCGGAATCAAACTTCTGCTTCCGTTCGGCGGCACGATCCAGTGCAGATTGCAGATTGGTCTCCGAATCGGGAACGAAGTATCGGAAAGCGATCTTCTCCTGACGGCCATCGGCCTTTACAAGCCAGCCGTCAATGCGATTCACGATGAATCCAGGCTCTGGTGAGTGGCGTGCCTTTTCACCGTCTGCTGGAGATACCTCGATGCGCACTGCCGTCAAAACCGGAACGTCCGGTTTCGCGAGCAGCTCGTAGACGGATTCACCCGGCGTGTTCGAACCTTCTTGGACTTCTCCCGAGTGGATTTGCAGCGTTGGCAGGTGAGTACTAGCTTTTAATATCCTTTTCTCAGTATCAGCGATTGCTCCGGCCAGAGCTTTGCGTTGGGCCTTTTTCTTCTTCGCAGACAGCTTCTTCGTTTCCAAATGCGCAAGTTGCCGTTTGAGTTCTGGCAAATCCGATTGCAACGCCAGCTTTTCATTGACCCATGCCGCGGTGACAGGCAGCGCCTTCCACTGCTCCTGTTGCTCTGCCTGCCGACCATCCGCTACCAACGACTTGATCAATTCGGCGATCTTCTGTTGAATCTGTGCGGCTTCTGAATACCGACTCTTATCTTTTGGGACGCGCAGAACGGGCGAATCGTCCTCCAGATCGGCGTCCCGTGTGTTGTTAAAAAAAGCTAAAGACTTGTAGTACTCGGCGTGGCGGATGGGATCATAAGGGTGCGAGTGGCACTGCACGCAATTGATCGTAACGCCATTGAGAACCGACCACGTGGTGGCCACTCGATCCATGACGGCCAGTAACCTGAATTCCTCGTCGTCGGTTCCGCCCTCATCGTTTACAGGCGTCTGGCGATGGAACGAACTCGCGATCTGGTCTTCGAAGCTAGCGTTGGGCAGCAAATCGCCCGCCAATTGCTTAATGACGAACTGATCGTATGGAAGATTGCGATTGAACGCGTCAATCACCCAGTCGCGGTACGGCCAGACTCCAGGCCTTTCGTTGTCCTTTTCATATCCTTTTGTGTCTGCGTAGCGCGCCAGGTCCAGCCAGACGGCGGCCCATCGCTCGCCGTAGCGTGGCGATGCCAGCAGCCGATCAACCTGCTTTTCATAAGCGTCAGGGGAGTGATCAGCTAGAAACGCCGACTGCTCCTGCTCCGTAGGAGGTAGTCCTGTGAGGTCAAATGAAACGCGGCGTAGCAGGGAAGACTTGTCGGCTTCGGGCGAAGGATCGAGTTTCTCGTTTTCGAGACGAGCCAGAATAAACCGGTCCAGCGGTTGCCTCGCCCAATTGGCATGCTTCACGACGGGAACCGGTTGAGCTTTCGGAGGCGCAAAGGCCCAATGATCTTCCCACTTCGCTCCTTGTTTGATCCACCGGCGAATTAAATCAACCTGTTTGGCGGGAAGCGGCGCAGCATGATAGGGCATACGCACTTCAGGATCGGAAGAAGTGATGCGCGCGATCAACTCCGATTCATCCGGCTTGCCGGGGACTATGGTCCGGCGTCCTGATTTCCCGGTACCAAGCGCTTCCTCGCGAAATAGAAATGAGACGCCATTCTTCTGCCGCACTCCGCCGTGGCAGGGCATGCAGCTCTGGTTCAGAATCGGGCGGATATCACGGCTGAAACGAACCTCGTCCCCGGACAGCCAATGAATCCGTGCCGCCGCCCAGGCGGTCAGCAACGCGGCGGTCAGGAGCACCAGAACAACGATGCCTATCTTACCGGCCGAAGATAGGGTTCTTCCCGGCATGGAAATGAGCTTCATTATAGAACTTCGAACGAAAGATATATCAGACGAATCAATCGACTACATGCGATGTTTGACCTCGTCCGTTTGCGACCGGCTCGGTAATCTGGGCCGGCAGCAGGTGCAAAATATATAGCGCAGGCCATTGTGTCAGCATGTCTTTCGATTAACATGACGGGTGAGATGGACACATCTGTCACCCGCCGCGACTTTCTCGGTTCGACGCTCTTAGCTTCGGGATCCGTCTTGCTCAAAGGTATGACGCCGGCTGAACTGCTCGCAGCGCGCGACGAGTTTACCGGGTACGGCGGTGTTGGCGAATACAGTTCATCAAACGGCAACACTTTCGATGTCCTGAGCGCGGGTCACACGATCCGCGATGGGAGGTACGATCCACTTCCAAAGCAAATTGTCGAAACCGGCGAGATCTATGATTGCGTGATCATTGGCGGCGGAATCTGCGGCCTGGCAGCGGCGCTGTTCTTTCAAAGGGAGGCTGGGCCCGATGCAAAATGTCTCATTCTCGAAAACCATCCCATCTTCGGTGGCGAGGCCAAACAGAATGAATTTCTGGTGGATGGAAAGCGGCTGATTGCACATCAAGGTTCCGCCATTTATCAGGTTCAATATCCGCACAGTTTTCTCGCACGGTTCTACGATTCGATTGGCTTGAAGACACCTAAGCTGACGTATCAAAAGTGGGCCAGCTCGAATCCAGAGTTCCCGCTGTCCAGAACGCCTTATGAGGCGATCGGTTTACAGCATGGACAGTACGGCTTCTGGTTTGGTGCAAAGTTTGGCCGCAAGCCCGGAATGTGGTTGACCGATCCCGTTGGTAAGAGCCTGGAAGGCGCTCCCATTTCGAGAGAAACGCGAGCCGAGTGGATGCGCTGGCTGAAGAGTGAGCCAGTCGAGAAGACCAAGTTTGAGCATCCCAAGGTGGAGGGAGATGCGATTTCGCGTTATCTAGACTCAATCACATTAGAACAGCACTACATGGAACGGTTCGGGTTGAGCCAACAAACGGTGCGGACGCTCCTCTCGCCAGTTGAAGGCGGAGGTTCGGGTCTGGGCCCCGATGCTTTATCTGCGTATTCGGATTATGCCTTCGAAATGCTGCGTCCGCTGCCCGAAGAAAAAGGTGGTTCCGATCAGATGTTTCCGGGCGGGAACACAACTATTGCAAGATTAATGCTGAAGACTTTAATTCCCAATGCCATTGATGGGCCGGATACCGTGGAAGGGGTCAGCCGGAATTCAGTGAATTTTCCCGCTCTAGACAACCCGCATTCCTCCGCACGAATTCGGCTGTCTTCAACGGCGGTTCATGTTCAACACGATGGCGAACCGAGCAAGGCCGAGTCAGTCACAGTTGCTTATCTCAAGGGGAGCACTCTGTATCGAGTAAGTGCATGTTCTGTTGTGATGGCAGGCGGATGCTGGACGGCGAAACACATTGTGAAAGATTTGCCGAAAACCCACCGCAATGCCTATGCAGAGTTTTACCGTTCTCCATGCATGATGGCCAATGTTGCGCTCAGGGATTGGCGGTTTCTTTACAAGATGGGAATGAGTGGTTGCCGCTGGTTCGAAGGCTTTGGCAACTACATGGATGTTTGCAAGCTGGCCGTGACCGGTGTGGACGATTCCACAATCAGTCCAGACTCTCCCGTTGTCCTCAGCCTGAAAGTTTTGTATTCCTATCCCGGATACTCCACTGAAGAGCAGGGAAATCGCGGCCGCGGAGAGATGATTCGGACTTCGTTCGCGGACTATGAAGAGCAAATTCGGGAGCAGTTCACGGACATGTTTGGCAGTGCGGGTTTTGACGCGCGGCGTGATATCGCTGGCATTATCTTGAATCGTTGGGGCCACGCCTACCTGAGCCCGCAACCCGGATTCTTCTTTGGTCGAGACAACAAACCTCCTCCGCGCGAAATTCTGCGACGAGCGCCGTTTGGCCGAGTAGCTTTTGCGAATACCGATCTGGCCGGCGCAATGGACCATCGCTACTCAATTCTTGAAGCGCAAAGGGCCGTCGGACAATTGCTCGATGGAGTCCTGACCTAATGGCTCATGAGTGCATAGATTGAAATGTGTCGAGTTGATCGTTGCTCTGCATTTACTATCAAGAACGTTATCGAAGTTCTTCATACGAAGAATCTTTTTCTGTGCCATGAAAATGATAAATTGGTTTCGGCGGGGATGGTGCGAATGCCTGCAGGTCCTGGACAGACCATTGAATTCCCAATTCTCTGCTGCTGCAAGTAATTGCACTTCTGATAATGCCCTCAAGTGCAGATGGGGCGATGCTCACGCGTGCGTTGATGATGCCAGAGGCTTCTCGCACCTCGGCAGTTCGTCCGAGGTCGGTCCATGTTGGTTGCGAATGGCAGTCCGCCACTGCGAGCCAACCACTGCCGTCGTGTGTAGCAATGATCAGCTTTAAGTGAGCGATGCTTGCGTTCGATTTGACACACTTCTGTTGCACATGCCGGATGAGAGCCGTACCAAGGTCGTTTGGTGAGAAAAGTGAAGGTGACGTCCAATTTACAGTTGCATTCAACCAGCCCAAAGAAGCCTCGGCTTCCGCGTAAACGGCATAGTTCATCTCGGCAACGCGAGTCCCGGTCCGCTTTGTAGCAAGAAGCAAACCAGGCGCATTCGCTCTGCTCGATCCACAAGGTCACACTTGTTCAGAACAATCAGGTCCGCCTCGGCGAGTTGTTTCGCAAACAGGTATTCCACGCTTTCAGTAAATCCGTGATCCGTACGGTCGAAAAAAGCAGCTACACGTTGGCAATCAGCGAAAACCGAAAGCGGCGCAAGGTCGAAACGTTGGGAATGAAATCTGCGTAAGGGCTGATAAACGGTTGCGGACAGATCCGCGCAACTCCCTACGGCCTCGGCAAGAATAATGTCCGCTCTGTGCTCCTCAACAATCGAGTCCGCATTCTTCACGAACTCTTGAAACCGGCAGCAAAAGCATCCACCGTAAATTTCCCTAACTCTCAATCCTTGCTTTTGAGCGATGTGGCTGTCAACAAGATGATCACCTTGATCATTGGTGATGATGCCGACCCTTAGTCCCCGGTCTTTCAATTCACGTGTCGCCGCGAGCAAGGCTGTGGTTTTCCCCGCGCCGAGGAAGCCCGCAATGCAAGCGATCAGGGGTTTTGTCATGACAAGAACACTGTATCCTGTTAGTGCGTGCTGGCGGACAACTGTTCAATGTCGCAACCACACAGATTTACCTCAATTCCTAACTCACGAAAAGCGACTGCTTTCGCCAGCATGGCCAACTCGGCAGAGTAGGCATCTTTCCCGTAGGCGACCTGGATGTGATTCGATTTGTGACGCGCCATTAACTGATCGCGATTAACGCCGTGCAGGACCGCGTTCATAATCGGCCACTGCGGTGTGGTTGATTGCCAGCGCCGTTCGACTTCTGCCGCAGGCAAGTCGGCAACATGCCCTCGGCCCAAATCCGCCTTAAGCTTATTGGATTCGACGAAAATTCGGCTCCAGACAATTTCGCCGGGTTTGCTAATTCCTTTCAGCGTTCCACCACCAAGAGGGAAGTACATAGGCGGTTGACGCTCGCTCGATGCGCCGCGATAACCGTTCACGAAATGGTTCGGTGGGGCGGCTCCAGAAATTTCAAAGACCCAGACGAACTCGTCGTTATATTGCGCGCCAAAGCGGATATCGTGCAACGTCGTTTCCGGATCAAGATTCAACTTCTTCCAGATGCGGTTTGTGACAAGAGCATCGACTCCAGCACATTCGTCCACTTCGTTAAAGTGGGGCAGGGCTTGACCACGATATAGAACCCTATTACCGTCAGCGCCTGAAATCGGGGGACGATCCACATTATTCAGTAATCCTTCAACCAGATCGGAAGCGGGTGCGAGGTCTTTTAGGCCTTGTTGATATTGGATCCCGATTGCCGCACAGCCAAATTCGTCTGCAATACGCACGGCCGCAATGTACATACGGCACTGGTCCAGAAGCTGGTTGTTGGTAAGCTCGGTTGCGTCATCCTGGCCCGTGCGGAATTTCATGCCTTTCGCATCCAGCCAATCTCGAATTGATTGCGCCTCCCGATCCGAAACGCGCTTCATGGCCGCAAACAGGGCCGACTGGCTTAGCCGCTCCTTGAATATGCCCATCGGATGAAGCAGTTCATCGGGAATAATCGCGTTATACATTCCCATACATCCTTCATCGAAAATTCCCAGGATCGCTTTTTCCTTCACAAATTCAGTAGCCACGTTTTGTCCCACCGTGCATGGCAACCCCGATATCGAGTTGGAACCCAATGACTGGACATGGCTAGCGTTATGTTCGACATGATTGCCCGATAGCCACTGCTCCAATCCCCGAAGGAAATACTCGTCTTGAAATTTTTCACTCCACAAAGTGTCATAGCGAACCCCAGCCTTCGTGAGGCACGCATTCAGATTTAGCATTCCAACCAGACCAGGCCATTCGCCGCTCCAGTTCGCGACCGTCAGAATGGGACCGCGGTGATGATACAGACCCGCGAGAACGTGATGGCTGTACTGCCACACAGCTTCAGCAACTATGACGGGCGCATCCTCCGGTATTTGGCGAAACACATCCATCCCATATCGTTGACTATCAATGAAACCATGTCCTTTCTCCGGCCGAAATGGATGGGCACGGCGAACTTCATACTTGAAGCGGTGGAACGCACGCTTTAAATCATCTTCCATCGTCTTTTGGGCCAGCCAGCACTTCTGATTGGCCGAGAGTCGCAAGTCGCCACTTGCGGCCAAATAAACATGAGAGGACATGGTGAACCTTTCTGCTCTTTTGACAGGGCGCTTTCTTCCGAAGCCGACATTGTGCCATAGATGAATCGTTTCACACAATTAAAGCTTTAGAATTCCGCTATCGCTTGCCGGAGGCCTACGCCCGACCAACACGACGAATGTTTGTGGGCTGCACACAACAGTGCTCAGCGGAACTTAAACTTAGCGCCCGTTCATACAAAACTTTCTTGACACTGTGCGTGAGGCATGTTCAAATGCAGCGCGATGAAACGATTCATCCGTCCGCGCTGCGTTAACGTTTCTGGCTTTCAGAGCCAAGTTCTGTTTGCCGAAGATAGATCAGGCATATAGGATTTCGGGCAAGCCAGCCGGGATTGAATTTTAGGAGAAAAGATCAATGTATCGACCAGTGGTTCTGTCTTTGATAGCGCTCTGTTGTGTCTTGAGCGTACAGGCCGAGGTGAAGGTGGAAAAGACGGCGTATAAAGGATGGAAAAATTGCTATCGGGTCAGCAACGGCGAAGTTGAGCTTATCGTTACCGGAGATGTCGGACCGAGAATCATCCGTTTCGGTTTCGTGGGCGGACAAAACCTGTTCAAGGAATTTGCCGATCAAATGGGGAAGACCGGGGAAGAGAAGTTTCAGTTGCGGGGCGGGGATCGCGTTTGGAAGGCGCCTGAAGATCCCGTCGCGACCTGGGCGCCAGACAATGTCCCGGTGGAGATCACTCCAACAGCCGCAGTAGTGGCACCAGCGTCACGGTTTCACACCGGATCACGAATCACTCGCTGTTTGCCTTGGAGTTTGCTCCCTGGGTGCTCACTATGATGGCACCGGGTGGAACCGAGATCACGGGATTTCCGCCGCGGGGCACTCACCCAGCTAATCTGGAGGCCACCAATCCTTTAGTGATGTGGGCGTACACCAATCTCGCCGACAAGCGTTTGATATTCACCAAAAAATATTTGCTGTTGCGACAAGACCCGGTTGTGTCTGAGGCGCAGAAGGTCGGATTGTTCAATCGCGACACGTGGGCAGCTTACCTGCTGAACGGAGAGGCCTTCGTAAAGCGCGCGTCAGCGGACCCCGCGAAACCATACACTGATTTCGGCTGCTCGTTCGAGACGTTCACTAACAATGAGTTTCTCGAAATCGAGACTCTAGGGCCGATCACAAAAGTGGAACCTAGCCGTACTGTCGAACAGGTGGAGCATTGGAGCCTTGCTCGCAACGTTAGTTTGATTCAGCAAACCGATGAAGCTATAGACAGCCTTCTCTCTCAATTACAGGCCGCGGAGCGGCAACATTGATATTTTCCAGTCCCGCACTATTTCCAAGTGCGCCTGCGCTGCTCTCTATTGTTCTGGCGCAGCCGCGAGTAATGTCTCTTGGTCCGATTGACCTGACCATCATTAGCCTCTATTTCATCCTGGTCCTTGGTCTGGGACTTTACCTGAAAAAATTCACCAACACCGGCGAAGAATTCTTTATGGCGGGAAGGGATATGACCGCTTGGATTGCCGGCCTGAGTTTCATTTCCGCGAATCTGGGGTCGCTCGAAATGATGGGTTACGCGGCCGCGACATACCAATATGGAATTCTTGTTGGTCATGCGTACTGGATTGCCGCGATTCCGGCGATCCTGTTTCTTGCGCTTGTAATGCTCCCGTTCTATTACATTTGCCAAACCCACTCAGTTCCGGGCTACCTTGATCTTCGGTACGGAGCCGCCACGCGCTCATTGTCCGCGATATCGTTCGCGGTCATGACTATCCTGATGAGCGGCATCAACATGTATGCAATGGCAGTAATTATGAAGGTCATCCTGGGCTGGAATATTCATTTCAGCATTTGGGTTTCCTCGCTTACAGTCGCGGTTTACGTAATGGCGGGTGGTCTGTTGTCTGCAATATTTAATGAAGTCCTGCAGTTCATGTTGATCTGGCTTGGCGCACTTGTGATCCCCATTGCGGGATTGATTGAAACTGGTGGCTGGTCGGGCATGGTTCGGCGAATTTCAGAGAATTTTCCCGGCCAGGATTTTACCCACATGTGGCGCACTGTCGGCTCGTTTACCGGCAATCCGATGGGCGTTCACTGGACAGGAATTGTATTCGGCTGGGGTCTTGCAATCTCGTTTGGCTATTGGACTACAGATTTTCTAGTGGTGCAGCGGGTGATGGCTGCAAAGGACCTTCGCTCTGCGCAGATGGGAACGATCATCGGAAGCTTCTTCAAAATGCTGGTGCCGCTGATCGTCATTCTTCCAGGCCTCCTGGCCTTAGCCGTACTCCCGTTCAAACTGGTTCCGGAAACAATGGCAAACGTGCCGGGAGTCCATACCTATAATGAAGCGCTTCCGCTTATGCTGGCGAGATACGCCGGTCCGGGTCTTCTGGGTCTCGGCGTAACAGCGCTCATTGCGGGATTTATGAGCGGAATGGCAGGGAACGTAAGCGCGTTTGCCACAGTCTGGACCTACGACATCTATAAGCCACTGTTCCGCAAACAGGCCAGCGATCAACACTATCTCAGCATGGGGCGCTGGTGCTCGTTGCTGGGGGTGATCGTAAGCATCGGTACTGCTTATCTGGTCATGAATTTCTCCAGCATCATCGTGTACGCCCAGGTCGTGTTTGTTTTTTTTATCGTACCCATGTTTGGTACGGTCATCCTGGGAATGATGTGGAAGCGTACGACGCCGGCGGCAGGTTTCTGGGGACTGCTTGCCGGCATCCTGGCATCTCTTGGCCTGTGGCTGTGGGTGAAACTCGATCCTTCCGCTCTACGAATCGTCGCGTTTTCGCCGCATGCAAAGGATATGGCAGAGAATATCTACCGCGCGTGGTGGTCACTAGTGGTGAACGTGGCCGTCACCGTTGCCGTAACGCTCGTCACAAAGCCCAAGTCGGAAGAAGAGCTGCAAGGATTGGTTTACGGTCTAACTTCGTTGCCTTCACTGGGAGATTTGCCAATCTTTAAGCGCCCCGTGTTTTGGGCGGCAGCTGTTGCGATTGCGTTTGTTCTGCTGAATGTAGTGTTCTGGTAAATAGAAAAATGCCGACAAAAATGATTTCGATTTGGTTCTTTATCGGATGTTTACTCACCTTGTATGGGGGGCTGATACTGGCGGCAAGTTTTCAGACTCATTCAACTCCAGCTGTAGCTATGCAAAATCTCCATTTGCAATTGTGGTGGGGGATTGGGCTGCTCGCGATCGGATTATTCTATGCCGTGCGGTTCCGCCCGAGATGACCTTTTCATGCCGCGGCGTTAAGAACCTCCGCA
>QHZW01000351.1 GCA_003224815.1 Acidobacteriota bacterium
GTCGGAAGGATCGAGCAAGGGCGGATTTTTGGGGTGATGTTCGCCCGGCAAGTATTGCCAGCCGCCGACATCGTTCGTCCAATACGCGATGCCGGAAGCCGTGAAGTTCAAACCGGTCGGAATCTGCCGCTTGTAGGCATCCCACGTGGGAGAAATATCCGACGACCACATCATGGTGCCGTTTCGCTGTGATCCGAGATAAGCATCACGTGAGAGTATCAAGGCGCGATGCTCCACATCCCGGCGGAAGCCCTCGTAGAGCGCGCCGGTATGCACCAACGGATAGATGTTGAAATACTCCGTGCCGGGCCCGGCATGGAAGTAGCTGCCGTTCGGAGGCAGGTCGGGCTCAGTTTCATCGGCCCAGAGCGAATCGAACCCTTTGCTGATGATGTTATCGCGAACAATTCCCCAATACCACTTGGCGGCGTCGGGATTTGAGGTGTCAATGTCCGGTCCGGCGCGATCATAGGGCAGGCCGTTGGTGGGAGTGCCGTCAGCGAGATGCTCGAACCAGCCGTTTTTCAGAACGGTGTCGTAGTAGCGGGACTCTTTAGTAAAGCGCGGCCACACGCTGATCATGGTTTGAATGCCCATGTCGTGCAGCTGTTTGTTCATCGCAGCAGGATCAGGGAAACGTTCGGGAACAAAGTCCATCTGGCCCATCTTCGAGTAATAGAACCAGTCGAGGACAAGCACATCAAGCGGGAGATGGCGCTCGCGATATCCTTTGGCGACGTTGAGCATCTCTTGTTGCGTGAGATAGCGCTGCTTACACTGTACAAATCCGTAGGCGGCTTTCGGCAGCATGGGAGTTGCGCCGGTAAGCAGGCGATAGCCGGAATAGATCTCGTCGTAGTTCTTTCCGGCGATCACGAAGAATGAAACGCGATTGCCGACCTCAGATGTCCAGCGAGTTTGCTCGTTGAAGCCGGGCTCGATGGTGGTCCGCGACGGATTGTCCCAGACCAGGCCGTACCCATAGTTGGTCACGAGAAATGGAACGCAGACGCTGGGCGCGGCGGTGGCGGTGTAATTGTGCCAGCACTGGACGGTGTGGCCGCGGAAACGAAGCTCGCGCCCACCTGAAAAAACTCATCATCGTTGGGCCGCCGGTCATTGAGAATGCCGGCGTTCCCATCTTTATTATTGGGGACGGACATGGACCAACCCGTCATCTCGAGCAACTTTTTTCCTTCTGCAGTTCGGACGATGATGTGGGCGCCTGGAGTTGAGCCGTTGAAAAATTTAGCGATGTCAATGACGGTGAGCGGAGGCGGACCGCCACCACCGCGTTCGGCTTCCACGGATACCGAAATACGCGACGAGCGGTATTCATCGCCGGCGTCGGTTTCCTGATGCGTCCAGCTTTCGGGGGCGGCCTTCGCCAGGAAGCCATAACCAGGCGCTGCTAGTGCCTTGTCCTCCTTCAAGCTCAGAGTCACGCGAATGATGTTGGACGCGTAAGGCTCGAGAACGATGGTGCTGTTGCCGCGATGGAGCACGAGTTTCGCATCGTCGGCATGAGCGAGGGAAATTGTTGCGCCAATTACCAGCGGCGCGGCTGAAAAGAGGATGATTAACGGACGCAAAAACGATTTGCTAAATTGGCAAAAGAATGGGGACGGTAGAGTCACAACGATTTCTCCTATAGAGAATTGGACCGAAACAGCAGGTTCCTCGACTGTGTCCCGCCATCCTGCAGATGGCGCAACTTCGCTCGGAATGACAATGTGGAAAAATGCACTTGCGTATTCGCCGCTTCACTCGCCTGAGCAGATCACGGCAAGACTTCCGACAGCTTTCTTGATTTCTCCGGAGCATGGGCTACGGCGCGTTCGGCGAGCGCGAGCTGGACAATTCGCAGCATATCTTCGCGCGGAGCCGGCTTGCCAGTCCATATCTCGAACTGGCGCGCAGCCTGATGGACGAACATCTCGCTGCCGGCGATAACCTGCGCACCGCGTTCCTTGGCGAGCCGCAGCAGCTTCGTTTCCGCCGGATCGTAAACCATATCGAAGATATACTGGGCTTTGATTTCGTCCGCATTCAACGGCGACTCGCGCGTATTGCCCATGCCGACCGGAGTGGCGTTGATGATGACATCGAAGTCAAGGCGCTTCAGATCAGCGCGCTTGATGGTGCGCGCTTTCGCCTGCCGCGCCAGCTTCTGCGCGGCTGGCAAGCTGCGGTTCAAGATGAAAAGCTGCGCTCCCCGGTCCTTGAGTCCGAATACGGCGGCGCGTGCTGCACCTCCAGCGCCCAACACGAGAATGCGTGCATCCTGTAAAGTCATGCGCTGCTCGAGCGGGCGTACGACGCCTGAAGTATCGGTGTTGAAGCCGTAAAGTTTTCCATCGGAGCGAACGACCGTGTTGCAGGCGCCGATCTTTGAGGTTGCCGGATCGGTGTTGTCGAGATGCGGAATGATCTCCTGCTTGTAAGGCATGGTGATCGCGAGACCCTGAATCGGAATTTCGCGAACGCAAGCCAGCAGGTCCTTCAGCGACTTGGCATGCAAACCAAGAAAGACCCCGTTCACGTTCTCGCGGCGGAGTGCTGCGTTCATGATCGCGGGAGAGAGTGAGTGAGCGATGGGATCGCCGGCAACGCCATAAACTTTGGTTGCGACGTCCACCTGATCGATGCGATACGTGCTGCGCAAGGCCTGGGCGGTGACTTGGCCGGGTGCCGTTTTCTCGTCGGCAGTGAGCGCACCGAAGGTGAACACGCTGCCAGCGCGAACTCCGAGAACACGGCTGATAATTCCCTGCTCGCCCATGCATAACCCGATCAGCGGATGTTCGTCACGATGCTTCTCGAGACGCCATCTTCTTTAATGTCTCGTCCAGCTTCTGCGTCGCGCGGAAGTCATGGAAAGAAAGAATGATGGCCGCCTTCGAGCGCAATTTATCGAGCTGGGCTGGTTTCAGGCGCATAGCAGTCTGAAGTTCAATATCAATGAGTTGGCAGCCAGCGGCGGCGGCCTTAGCCAGAATTTCGACTTGGGCGGCAATGGATCCCTGGAACTTGCCTCCACTCGCGGCTCGGCGGCAGGTGGCAATCACCGTGATGTGAGGATGGAATTCGGTGAATTCCTTGATCCTAGAAAGCGCCAAGGCGGGACGCGCGATGTAGTCTAACCTGAACTCAATAAAGGTGTTATCGCGGACAATGGACTCCGCTTTCTCGATTAATTGGGCGGCATCGGAGCCAAAAACCGCGACACAGACCCGGGGCAGATGCAGGTGAGAGAGCCTGGAACCGTAATGATTGTTCTCCGGCATTAACCGCGCGATATTACAGGGACGTAGCTCTGGATGCAACTATTTCGGGGCACAAAACTTTTTAGCAGTAGCCGCATAAGACCAGCGTAACCTTGACCCTCCCATATCGGCTTGTTACCTTCCTGACTGGAAGCTTGTTTATTTTAAGCAACTTAGAAGTGAGCCGGGCAGGCGATGTCCGGGGAGGAACCATGAAGAAAGTGGCGTTACTGTTAGCGATGGCATTGCCGCTGGGCCTACAAGCGCAGCAGAGCGGCGCGGGCGATCCGGCTCCGGACGGAACGGTTCCGACTTCTGTGACATTTCCGGTTGAGAAGGTACAACGGCCGACAACCGCCGATTTGAATTGCGCAGGATTTATCGGTAAGCAGGTGGCGTCACGAGAGAAGTTCGTGACCGGCGGGCTGGAGTCGGCTTTCACTACGCAATTTGCCACGGGTGAGGCGATCTTTCTGAACGGCAAGGGCTACGAACTGGGGCAGCAATACGAAATCGTGCGTGAACTTAAAGATCCCAACCGCTATGAGCTGTTCCCGGGACAATGGGCATCGGTGAAGGCTGCGGGTCAGCCCTACGAGGAACTGGCTCGAGTGCAGGTGGTTGATACCCGCCACAAGATGGCAGTCGCGCGGGTGGAGTACAGCTGCAATACAGTTCTGCCTGGCGACTTTGTTATTCCCTATGAGCCAAAGGCTGCGGTTGACGTTCATCCATCGATGCGGTTTGATCGGTTCATTCAGCCGGCCGGGACAAGTGGACGCATCATTCTGGCAAAGGAGTTCGATTCCGAACTGGGGAACGGCGGCAAAGTTTACCTGAATATCGGCGCCAATCAAGGATTGAAAGTGGGAGATTATCTTCGCGCCACACGTACTTTTGAAGCGATAGCGCACGACTCGGTGGAATCGCTCTCGTTCATGTCACCTACGTTGGAGCCGACGCAGGCGCATCAGCCTTCACTAGATGCCAACTTCCTGAGCCGCTCGAGCCAGTGCACGTTGGCGATCGCGTGGAAGTGGATCAGCAGTAGCTTAGGGTTTGCAGGAGTCTTACTCAGAGTAAAGAGGGGAGGAGAAATCCTTCCCTGATTTTTTTGGCTATTCGCCTTTAAAGATTCTGCCGGCGGAAACTTAGGAGCGGAATCGCCTGACTGGCAACGCAATCTAAAGCAGGGGACCCCAACGGCTAAAAGGCCGCATGAGAAGATGCACCGTAGCGGCACGGCTGAAGCCGTGCCCTTCCCGTCGGTGCAAGTAACCGGTGCGCAGACTTAGAGGGACAATGAAAACCGGTCGAAGCATCTGTACGCATGAGTTGCGACAAATCGCCGCTGAGTAGAAGAACTAACGCTCGGAATCTTCGTCCCTGAAAACCTCAGCGGTAAATGCCTCAATTATTGCTCCCTCACGCCAGGCATTGGTGGGCAGTCCTGCCTTGCGGCACGTCTGTTCAAGGAATGTGACCCGATTCCATCCGTGCTCAACAGGAACTTGGGGAAGCAGCAGGCCGCGGTATCCGTTCAGACTGATTACCAGCCCGTGGCGGCCGACTTCAACTTCTTCAGCAAGGACCGGCTCGAGTGGCGAGAGCACGCTTAATGAAACTCTCACTTCGCGCGCTTCTGTCAGAGTGAGCGGCGCGAATCGCGGATCGTCGAAGGCGGCGGCCCGAGCGGTCTCGATTACGGTTCGATACAGGGGCACAATCGCATTGGGATAACCGACGCAGCCCCGCAATTTGTGAACAAGGTGAAGAGTCGTGAATGCACCGCGCAATTCCGAAAGGTGCGAGGAAGGCTCACATTCCGCCATCTCTCGCCGCTCTAGTGCACTGAGAATCGCTTCATGAGCGAGCCGCAACAAGTGGAGGCGTTCGTCACGGATATATTCGGGACGGGCATCGGGCAGAGCTGAAGGGGACCGCCGAGTTTCAGATGACGGCGGCATTTTGTTTCTTGCGCCGGCTGAGAACGAAGGCGCGACGGCGGCGCTTCACCACGTGGCGGTCGATCTTGTTCCAGAATCCGATGAAGTAATCGGCGGCGGAAATAAGCGAGAGTCCGACCACGACCCAGATGGCAAGCCGCGCGACGATGTCAATAGGAAGATAGTACGAATGAAACAGAGGCCAGGTCTGCCAGCGATGATCGAGGATCACCGCAACCACGGAGACGATCTGCGCAAACATTTTCAGTTTGCCAAGATCACTGGCTTCGATGGTGAAACCTTCTGAGGCGGCGATTCCGCGCAAGCCACTCACCAAAAATTCACGGCCAATGATGACGACGGCGATCCACGCGGGGACCAGGCGAGGATTGAACTGCACCAGAGTGACAAAAGCGGCGGCGATCAGTAGCTTGTCGGCCAGCGGATCAAGCAGCATGCCCATGGTCGTGATCTGACCGCGCTTGCGCGCGAGATAGCCATCGATTCCATCGGTAATGGAAGCGGCGATGAACAGCGCCGAAGCCAGGAGCTCCTTCTCACCGTGAACGCTATTGAAGTGGCTGCTGGCCAGCACCCACATGAGCAGGGGAATGCTACAGATGCGGGTCAGCGTGATGGAGTTAGGAAGATTCACGGCAAAAGCCAGATCCGTAGTCTCGGAGTCCTGATTAGATTATCCCTCAGCAATGGCTGCTGAGCAATGAAAACGGCAGGTTGTGAGACTTCGGATCAGGGGCGGATTTGGAGAGCCGCGCTGGCCGCCCCTACATTACACATCACTTCTTTCCCGAAGCGGTGGCCTGATGCGCGATGATCTGATCTTTGATCTTGTCGTACGTCGCCTGCGGAATGACCTTCTTAGTCACCAGGTCACGCTTGGTGTGGTACGGGCGATTGTCGATGATCTTTTGCGAGTAGGTATCACCAATTCCCGGAAGCGCCTGCAATTGATCTTTGGTTGCAGTGTTGATGTCGAGCTTCTCGCTCGCAGCCATGGTTGACTTCGATGTTTTGGCCGGGGCTGAACTTGGGCCCGCCTGCGCGGTGGCAGGAAGCGCGAGCGCAAATCCCAAGACCAGCATGGTCATAACAATCCACATTTTGCGAATCATATGTTCTCCTTCTTTTAAAGGCTTTGAGTGCATTTGTCCGCAGGGGCTAAAGCCCTCGTTTTTAAGAGCACTGTACGCGGCCATAAATGGCCGCTCTTCCACGGTCGTCAAAAAGCTGTATCCCCTCTGTACGCGGCCAGCAATCCAGCTGTTCCAGAGATCGTCCAAACACATATGCCCTCAAGCGATTCTTAGGCATAAATTCCCCGTTGCCGAATGGTGTACGCTACGCGGTCGATGGCCAACATGTAAGCGGCGATGCGGTTGTTCACGTTGTGCGCCTCAGAGTAGCGCACTACATCATCGAAGGCGCTGACCATGATGTCTGCGAGCTGTTCGTTCACGACCGACTCTTTCCAGAAATAGCCCTGCCGATCCTGTACCCATTCGAAATAGGAAGTTGTGACGCCTCCGGCATTGCAGAGGATGTCTGGAATAACGAAGACTTTATTGTCGGCCAGAATGTCATCGGCGGTAGCGGTGGTGGGACCATTGGCCCCTTCGGCCAGGATGCGGCATTTTACGCGGTCAGCGTTCTGGCTGGTGATCTGGTTCTCGGTTGCGGCGGGGACCAAAATCTCGCACTCCTTCAGGAAGAGCTCATCAGGATCGGCAGCCTCGGCTTCCTTGAAACCAGTGATAGTGCGATTGCGCTCACGATGGTTCCATAAAGCTTCTGTGTCGATGCCGTTCTTGTTGTAGAGCGCTCCATCAACCTCGATGACGCCGATGATCTTGTATCCGGCTTGGGCCATAAGCCGCGCAGCATTTGATCCGACATTGCCGAAGCCCTGCACGATGACGCGGGTACTCTCGGGGCGGAGGCCCAGCTTCTTGGTCGCTTGATCGCATACGATCATGATGCCGCGGCCAGTAGCTTCGCGGCGGCCGCGTGATCCGCCGATGTTGATGGGTTTGCCGGTGACGCAGGCGGTAACCGTCTGCCGCATATGCATGGAATAGGTATCCATCATCCACGCCATGGTCTGTTCGTTAGTGTTCACATCCGGAGCAGGGACATCTTTCTCAGGGCCGATGAATTCCATCAGTTCCGCGGTGTAGCGGCGGGTCATGCGTTCGAGCTCGCCCTGCGACATTTTGTGCGGATCGCAAATTACGCCGCCCTTGGCGCCGCCGAAAGGAATATTCACGACTGCGCACTTCCAGGTCATCCAACTGGCAAGGGCGCGGACTTCATCGAGCGTGACATCGGGCGAGTAGCGCACGCCGCCTTTGGCGGGGCCACGGGCAATGGAGTGCTGTACCCGGAATCCGGTGAAGACTTCGAGCTTGCCGTTGTCCATGGAGACAGGAATGTGAACGATGAGTTCGCGGTTGGGATATTGCAGGACTTTCCATACGCCTTCATCGAGGTTGAGCTTCTGCGCGGCAAAGTTAAAGCGCGCAGACTGCGCTTCCCAGGGATTGATCTCCTGTTCCAGCGATACGGTTTTCATAGGATCTCCGATTGCACCCGCCGGTCGAGGGAAGGGCAGCCCTCCGCCACGTTATGTGTCCCAACGCGGGAGGCATGACTGGCGCCAACGGGCAAACGTTCAATCATATGCACGGCGAAGCGGGGAGGCAAGCGGGACAGGATCTAGGCCGGCACTTCCGTGCGCAGAACGTGCGGACTCATACGGATACCCGTTTTGGGCCGCAGCGTGAAGCTCGGTACAGGAACAACTGCCTCGTTTGAGACGGCGCTCAGTCGGAATCGCTGAGCAATGGTGGCCAGAAGCAAAGTGGCCTCCATCATTGCGAAGGAATTGCCGATGCACTGTCTCGGGCCGCCACCGAAAGGGAAGTAAGCGAAGCGCGGAAGTTTTCGCGTACGCTCGGTCGCCCAGCGGCTGGGGTCGAACTCTTCTGGATCGGGGAAGTAGCGCGGATCACGATGCATGATCCATTGGCTCATGACCACGTTCGAGCCAGCGGGGATTTTGTATCCGCGCAGCTCGAATTCAGAAATTACCGTCCGCGCCACGCTCCATGCGGGCGGGTAAAGGCGCATGGATTCTTTGATTACCTGCTCGGCGAATGTGAGTTTCGGTAGGTCCGAGAACTCGGGCACTCGTCCGGCAAGAACGCGCTCGAGCTCCGCGTGAAGCTTTTCCTCGTCCGCAGGGTGCTGGGCCAGAAGGTACCATGTCCATGTCAGCGTGAGCGCGGTGGTTTCGTGCCCTGCGAGAAGGAACGTCATCACTTCGTCACGAAGCTGTTTGTCAGTCATGCGGCCACCATCCTCGTCGCGGGCCTGCGTGAGCATGGAGAGGAGATCGCCGGAATCGATCTCATTGCGACGGCGAGCGGCGATAATTCCGCAAACGGTTTCATCGAGCCGGCGGACCGCGCGGCGGAACTGGATCATCGCCGGAGTGGGTAGATACCGTGTGGCCGGCGGCAGCAGCAAACGAACGCCGGTTGAGTTCCGCATCATAACGTTCAATGCGGTGGAAATTGGGCCGATCTGTTCGGCCTCGACATTGAAGAGAGCGCGAACGACGATGCGCAGCGTAAGCTGCATCATCTCCTGATGAATATCGAGGGTTTCGTCTTGCTTCCAGGAGTCGAGCATCTGGCTGGCATAGCCGGTCATGATGCGCGCGTAGGATGCAATGCGGTCGCGGTGAAATGCCGGCTGCGAAAGCCGGCGCTGACGCAGCCAGGATTCGCCTTCGTTGGTGAGCAAGCCTTCGCCGAAGAACCAGCGGCTTTTCCGGATTACGTGGTCTTTCAGGAAATTCTGGTAGTTGCGGACGAGAACGGCTTCGATCAACTCAGGATGATTGAGAAAGTAAACCTGAATCCATGCGGCGCGATAATAGAAGATGTCGCCGAACTCGGCCGACCACTTTGAAAAAACCGCAAGCGGATTGCGGCTCGCGAGCGGCATGTTGCCGATAAGGAAATGCGGTTTGGGGCCAGGTGGGCGGAGCATGAGGAATTCATAGTTTATCGTGGGCATTGATTCTTGCGCCCCTGCGGGGCTGGATTATTCTTGCAAGTTCACCCACGGCTCACGCCGTGGGCTGTAGTCTGACGCCGCTACGCGGCTTATATAACGCGGGTAGCGTCTCAGATTCAAAGTTCGCCGATTTGACGCCTTTTGCCGCTCAAATTGACTTCACAGTTGATCGCGCAGCACACTGTGGGGTGCTCCGAGTGATTCGGCAAGGATTCGTTTCGGTTGCAATTCTTTCGATCTGCCTCGCGACTGCTTTGCCTGTTCATGCCGAAACGCTGGCAGATCCCGCATGGCTGCGCTACGAGGGAGGGCCGAAGGCGCAAGGACCAACGTCATCTCTGCCGGCGAAGAACGCTTTCGTGCTCGGCAGGTGGAGTGCCATTCATCCTTTATTTCCGCAACTGAAGCCCGCACGCGTGCTGAGGGCTGACGGCTTTTGGTTGAAAACGATGCAACGCAATGGCGCGAAGTATTGGCTGATTATTGGCAGCAGCGATCGCGGCGTTCTGTACGGGGCGTTTGCGCTGCTGGCGCAGATTGCAGCGCAGAAAAATGTCAGCGTGATTGATGATTTGCAGAATCCTTCAGCACCCATTCGTTGGGTCAGTCATTGGGACAACCCGGATGGCTCAATCGAGCGCGGGTACGCAGGCCGCTCGATCTTTTTCGAAGGCGGAAATATTCGCAGCGATCTTTCGCGCGTGAGCGACTACGCGAGACTGCTGGCCTCAATTGGAATAAATGGATGCGCCATCAACAACGTGAACGCCGACCCACGACTACTGCGTCCTGATTACCTGCCGCAACTGGCGCGGGTTGCAGACGTGTTTCGGCATTGGGGAGTGAAGCTCGCGATTTCGGTCGATCTGAGCAGCCCCATTAGTGCCGGGGGGATGAGCACGTTCGATCCGCTGGACCCAAAGGTAGCTGCATGGTGGAAGCAAACTGTTGATGGAATTTACCAGCAGATCCCGGATTTCGCCGGCTTTGTCATCAAGGCAGATTCGGAGGGAAGATCTGGACCGTCGCAGTACGGGCGCAATGCTGCCGATGCTGCCAACGTGATCGCGCGCGCGCTGAAGCCGCATCACGGCGTGATGATGTACCGGGCGTTTGTTTACAACCATCATCTCGACTGGCGTGATCCCAAGGCGGACCGTGCGAAAGCCGCATACGACTACTTTCATCCGCTGGATGGAAAGTTCGAGGACAACGTCGTTCTGCAAATCAAGTATGGACCCATTGATTTTCAGGTGCGGGAGCCAGCGTCGCCACTGTTTGGCGCAATGCAGCAAACCAGCGAAGCAATCGAGCTGCAAGTCACGCAGGAATACACGGGCCAGCAACGGCATCTTTGTTTCCTGGTGCCAATGTGGAAACAGACACTCGACTTCGACATGCACGTGAGCGGGAACGCAGTCGTTGGTCCTCGGTCGTTAGTCGGCGGCCGAACACAAGTGAACAATATTGTCTCAGGAAGAGTTTGGCATCATTCGCTAGGTGGATATAACGCCGTAGTGAACGTCGGCCTAGACCAGTACTGGCTCGGACATCCGCTGGCCATGGCCAATCTTTATGGATTCGGGCGGCTGGCATGGAACCCAGATTTGAGTGCCGAGAAAATTGCGGATGACTGGACGGGGCTGACTTTCGGCAACGATCCGAAGGTGGCCGGCACGATTCCGCGGATGCTGCTTTCATCGTGGCACATTTACGAGAGTTACACCGGAGCGCTCGGCATCGGCACACTGACCGACATTCTCGGGCCGCACTATGGGCCAGGAGTTGAATCCTCCGAGCGCAATGGCTGGGGGCAGTGGCATCGATCGGATGCGAATGGCACCGGGATGGACCGCACGATTGCGACCGGAACCGGATATATCGGGCAGTATTCGCCGGAGGTGCAGAAGTTGTATGAGCCGCTGGAGAAGTGTCCGGACGAATTGCTCTTGTTCATGCATCATGTGCCGTACACGTTCGTGCTGCATTTGGGAAAGACAGTCATTCAGTACATTTACGACTCGCATTACGCGGGAGCAGAAGAGGCGGCGACGCTGGTTAGCCAGTGGAAATCGCTTCACGGGTCAATTGATGACGCGAGATATGTCGAGGTGCTGAAACGACAGGAGTATCAGGCAGGACACGCGATCGTGTGGAGAGATGCGGTGGTGAACTGGTTTCATAAAATGTCCGGCATCCCTGACGCCCAGGGGAGAGTTGGGCACTATCCGAATCGGGTTGAGGCTGAAGACATGGAGCTTTCGGAATACGCGCCGGTAGAGGTCACGCCGTGGGAAACTGCATCAGACGGAAAGGCTGTGGCGTGTACTGGAACAGAGGTCTGCTCTGCGAGCTACGACTTCACGCGTCAGCCCGGAAAGTACAGCGTTGCTGTTCAGTATTTCGATCAGAACAATGGCATGGCACGATACGAGGTATTGGTGAACGACCACCTGCTCGATTCGTGGGCGGCTGACGATCATCTGCCTTCCGACAAGATGAATGGGCATACCTCTACACGGCATGTGATTAAGAACATCGAGCTGCACTCTGGAGATATCTTGAAGGTTGTCGGGCATCCTGATGGCGGCGAGCCGGCCCCGCTGGACTATGTTGAGATCGTCGCAGAGAGATGATGGCTATCGAAAATGGGTTGGACTTCTCGGCAGATGCTTTCCGAATTAAATTTCGCTAATGAAAATTCTCTCGTGATGAGCGCATCGGCGGCGTTCTGCGCATACCCTGAGCGCGGAGCTTAGGGAGAAAACGCTACAGGCGCAGCTACTTGTAGTCGGCGTCAAACCATACATACCTTCGTTCTCTTTCCACAATCTACTCGGCAACCTCCTTGCTCGGTTATTTTTTCCTAGTGAGCATGCCCCCGACTGCAGCCCAAATCGCACCCACTTCAGATGAGCCGAAGGGAGCCACTGCGCTTCCGGCGGATGATGCGCGCTGGAAGCAAGTGCAGATGTTGCCGTGCCACCTGAACGTTGAGGCTCGAGTGCCGGGCTTCACGTTGCAAGACCTGCTGAATCTGCGGAAGCAGTCGATTGTGCGTTCGCAACTCGCGACCAGCACCAGTCCTCCGTTGCGAGTAAATGGCGAGGTGGCGGGGTGGTGCGAGTTTGAGGTGCTGGGCAATCGCCTGGCAGTGCGACTGACGGAGCTGGCATGAAGATTCCTGTGTTGCGCCCAGCGGTAAACGACGAACGCGGCAATTCCAGAATGACGGCTGTCTGGCAGAGGCTGTCGCGGTATTGGTCGGTGATCCGGATCGAGCGAGCGCCCCGGCAATTGCATGTGCGCGAAACCTTGCAGATCGGGGAGAAGAGGCAGCTGCTGGTGGTGGATGTGGGAGAGCGGCAACTGCTAATCGGGGCAGCGGGAAATTGTCTGACCATGCTGGCGGAATTGGATGGACCTTCAAAATCGGAAACGGACGGGTGCGCATGAGCCTCAGAAAAGCGCTTACGCAGTTCGCTGTAGGAGCGGTCGCATTGTTGCTGCCCTCGCCCGCGTTAGCAGCACGCACCAGCTCCGCCGGAATCGATCTCAGTCAGCTTGGTCACAACTCGGGATCGGTGCCGTGGAACATTCTCGTCCTGCTTACGGTTCTCACTCTACTGCCGGCGATTGTGCTCTCGATGACGCCGTTTGTCCGATTGCTGGTGGTTTTTCACTTTCTGCGACAGGCGCTGGGAACGCAGACCACGCCTAGCAATCAGACGCTGATCGGGCTGTCGCTGATCCTGACAT
>QHZW01000336.1 GCA_003224815.1 Acidobacteriota bacterium
TGCGCGTTTTCTGGAGCTCGAATTCGAAGCAGTGCGAGAGCAGCGGCAGATTTCAAATCCGGCTCCGCGTCGTGGACGCAGTGATGGGTTCGGCGGGTACGACGCTGGACATGCGGAGCGTCACTCGGAAGACGAGGTGCGGCGGCATTTCCAGCAGGTGGCGGAATTCTTAAAGAACGGTGCAGAAAAAAAACTGTTCGAAGCGCTTGTTATCGGCTGTCAGGAAACTATCTGGCCCGAAATCAGAGATCAACTGCATGCCGATGTGAAAAGGAAAATACTGGGGCGATTTTCGGGCGAGCTTGCAGCCATGACAAACGAAAAAGCAGCCGAGGAAGGCCGCCGAATCGTCACTGAAAACCTGACAAAAAAACATCAAGAGTTACTGATGACAGCCCTGAATGGCTCAAAGAGCAATGGACGCGGCGTTACCGGCTTGAGACGTGTGCTGCGCGCTGCTGAGCAGGGAGAGGTTGAAACTATCATCATGTCGCGCGAATATTCCGCCCGCGCAGTTGAATGCACCAACTGCCATCACTTGGATTCGCATCTGGTGCCTTATTGCCCAGTGTGCGGCCGAAGTACTAGGCAACTGGATGACATTTGCGAAGCGCTGGTACCATTCGCGGTCCGCAATAACCTGCGACTGGTTCTGCTTCCGCCCAACGATTCACTGAATCAAGTCGGCAATATCGCTGCGGTGCTTCGCTTCCGCGCCGATCAGAATGTGAATCAGTTGCTTGCATCGTAACTTGATCGAAACAGATCATTCTGACGTGTTATAACTCTTCGTCTGGCCCAAGCCTAACCTGCTGAGTCAGCGAAGGAGCCTCGCGCTCAATTGCCTGTGATCATGTGTGCCGCGAATGGATATAAGTATCTCGTCGATGCCTATGCGTTCCTGTGTGGCGGAGGGGATGCGCTCGACGCCGCGTTGAAAGTCGTGCAGGGCCCCGAGAACGACCCCAATGATGAGAGCGTCGGTCTAGGCGGGCATCCGAACGAAGCAGGTGCAGTAGAGCTTGATGCCTGCTGTATGCACGGGCCTACGCGCACTGCGGGTTCGGTAGGTAGCGTGCGCAATATTAAGAATGTTTCACTGCTGGCTAACGCCGTCCGCCTTCACACCGGCCATGTCATGCTGGTGGGCGAAGGTGCGGAAGAATTTGCAGTAGCGCAGGGATTTCAACGCGAAAATCTGCTGACGGATAAATCGAGAAAAGAATGGCTGCTCTGGAAGGAAACACACTCGGACTGGTGGGGACCCAGCGTGTCGAGTCCAGAGTGGCGTACGCGCTTTCGATCAGCTCGCGACGAGGAATGGCAGGAGCGGCTTGATCGTATGCATCAGGTTGCGGGTACGATCGGCATTGCGGCCGAACTTCGTGAGGATGCCATCCGGGCAGTGGTTTTTCCTCCGACTGGAACAATTCATTGTTCAGCGCTGAAGCAGAATGGCGAAATGTCCGGTTGCACGACCACTTCCGGATTGGCGTGGAAAATCCCCGGACGTGTGGGAGATTCACCATTGATCGGCGCGGGCTGTTACACCGATCAGGATGTGGGGTCCGCAGGAGCGACGGGAAACGGCGAGGAAAATATTCGCGTCGTCGGGGCTCATACCATCGTTGAGAACATGCGTCATGGCATGTCTCCTCTCGATGCAGGAATGGACGCGCTGAAGAGAATCGTCCGCAATTTTGATGCTGACAAGGAACGACTTCAGTTTGTGGACATGGTTTATTACATCCTGCGAAAGGACGGCGCTTATGCGGGCGTCTCACTTTGGGAAGGTTATGGCGACGAGAACAGGCCGCATCAGGTTGCTGTCCACGATGGCAGTAAGAGACTGGAGAAAACCGTTGCGCTATATCAAGGCGTGTCGCAGTCGTGGCCGCCTGTCAAGCGCCTGAAATGAAGCGCGTCCTTACGCGAACCTGACCTTTACGTCGTCTTTTTTCGTGAGATGGATGCTCTCGATGAAGCGCACCTTGCCGGTCATCAACGTTAGGACGATCGAAGATGTTCGCGTGCCTTCGCCAAAGAAGCGGACGCCCTTCAGCAGCGCGCCGTCGGTGACTCCCGTTGCGGCAAAAATCAATTGATTACCAGGAGCAAGATCTTCGGCTCGATAGATTCGATTCTTATCACGAATTCCCATCCGCGCAATGCGCTCTTCAAGTTCCGGCTTATTAATGACGAGCCGTCCGAGCATGTATCCATTCAGGCAGCGGATCGCAGCTGCGGTAATCACGCCCTCCGGAGCGCCACCTGTTCCCATCACCGCATGAACTCCAGTACCGATTACAGCGGCTGCGATTCCGGCGGAGAGATCGCCATCACTGATCAGGCGAATGCGAGCTCCTGCCGCGCGAATGTCGCTGATCAACTTTTCATGGCGGGAACGGTCGAGCACAACCACAGTGAGGTCCTGCACGGTACGATCCATGCGGCGCGCGACGTTGCCCAGGTTCTCAGCAACCGACGCATCCAAATCGACTGCGCCTTTGCACGATGGACCGACAACAATTTTTTCCATATAGCAGTCGGGCGCGTGTAAAAGCCCGCCCGCATCGGAGGCCGCGAGCACGGTAATCGACCCCGCCGCACCAGTTGCGCACAGGTTTGTACCCTCAAGCGGATCGACGGCGATATCAACTCTAGGTACGTCCGTGCCATCGGAAAACTCGGCGCCAACCTTTTCACCGATATAAAGCATGGGCGCTTCGTCGCGCTCGCCTTCGCCAATGACAATCTGTCCGTGCATGGGTATCGAATCCATAGTCCGGCGCATGGATTCGACGGCGACTTTGTCGGAAAGCTCGCGCTCGCCCCGTCCCATGGTGCGCGCAGAGGCGATTGCGGCATTCTCTACCACGCGAATAAACTTCGGCGCGAGATCGCTCTCGATGTTCTCCCCGAAACTGCGGGCCTTAGTTTCGGGTTTTACCGAGTTCTGTTTCAGTTCAGTAGGCATTGCATCCTCCAGCGACCGCGCCGCGGGTTCTTTGCTGGTAGTCATAAATCCACAAGCGACCAGCGACTATAGCGCGAATAGATGCAAACAGGGAAGTCAGGATGGCCGACCGAGTGGTCGGATTCGCTGTGGCTCGATGTTGCCAACAAGGTGTGATGCGGAGGATGCTACTGGATGGACCACGCGAAGGTTAACCGCGTGCCGATGATAAAATTATTCTGTCTGATGTGGGGCTATAGCTCAGCTGGGAGAGCGCATCGTTCGCAACGATGAGGTCGTCGGTTCGATCCCGACTAGCTCCACCAATTTGGCAGCTCGACTGCATTAGCCAACTGCAAGCGGTGCACTCCAAGCAATGTTGAGCTTTTCCGCAGCGCAGCGTAAACTTTGTTTACGCGCCTTCACACCGTCGTCGGGGAGTGGCTCAGCCTGGTAGAGCACCTGGTTCGGGACCAGGGGGTCGGAGGTTCAAATCCTCTCTCCCCGACCATTCTTTCAACAGTTTGGAATTGCACCTCAGATCCTTCTGGTATTTGCCCTCGTGGTCGATATAATTCTGCACTGAACCCTTTACTCTCGTGAACGACCTCTCGGCACATTTGTTGCTTTTCTGGCGCACTCAATAATTACGGGCTTCGATTCCAGGCAGTATTCAATCGGCCTTGTGAGTCGAACCAGAACTGCCGTAGCTTCCATCCGAGACTGAAGAGAACAAGATTTTGATCGTAATATTTCGCGGGGTTGCCGTAGAGTCCGGTCTTAGAGTTGAACTCGGATTGCACTCGTGACATCTGCTCGCTCTCAGGATTCTTCTCACCGAGAGCTGAAAAATATGGCAACAGCGCCGCTGAAAATCCAACCGGGCTCTTGGAATCCTCGATCGTCCCATCAGCTTTGACCTTTGCCGGTGGAACGGCGTTGGTATGCAGATAGCGTCTCATGCCCGGCAATGATTTGAGAAGCGCATCCCGCTGAGGAGTTCCCGGATCCAGCATGCCCGCCCACAGGTAAACACGAATCGCATCGTAGCTTCCAACTGAAGCTGGCGCCAGCCCTTTGCCCGGTTTGAATTCCGACCAATCTGACACAAATCCGTTGGACGACGATCCGCGGACGACGGTCGGAATCTGGTCCGCAATTTGTTGCCAGGGTCCTTGAGGCAACTCGTGCGCGAGATAGAGAAAGAGTTGTAGAGGTATGTAACTCGTGTTCAAGCGATATACGTCGCCGTTATGAAAGCCTTTCGCGCCGGGAAGAAGTACAGTTCCAAAACCTGGAATCCGCACTACCTCGTCGGCTGCGATGCGTTTTGCTAAGGCCGTTCCTAACCATGTGTAGTGCGGTTCTTTCCATGCAGCACCAGCCTCAAGCAGCGTATACGCCATCCACACATCGGCATCCGACGCAGAGTTGGCGTCAATTATTCCCCACTTATTGTTGGTGGCCTTGCCCCACGACCATGACGGCAAATGCGTGGTGAGATCGCCGGAGGCGAGGTTTGTTTCCGTCCACCGCAATAAGCCATCGAAGCGTGAGCGGTCGTTCGCGACCAAAGCAAAAAACATCGCATAAGCCTGCCCCTCGGATGTCGTGCGGTCGCCTGCGTCGTGATCAATGACGCGAACTTGATTATCCATAAAACTCGCGGCGTAGCTTTTCCAAAGCGACTGCCAATCCTGGGCGTCGCATGCCACGGAAATCAGCATCATGGCCAACAATGTCCAACTTGCGCTAAATCGCATGATTTTCGATCCCAAGTCTTAGATGGCCGACTCTTCGCGGCAGATTTTATCCATGTCGTCCGTTCAACGATGCAAGCGTGTCGAAGGAGAGATGCACCAAATGCACCTCATATTTTCTTAAGGTTTTTTTCTCTGCGTTATGCAGGGAAATACCTGCTGTGAGCAGGAAACACTAACATCCGGTTAATGCCAGTTGACGTTCAAGCCTTTGCAGGCAGCGTGTGTCGCTGGATAAGCATCACTAACTAAACAAAAGCCAACTTTCGTTCTGAACCACGAGCAAAGAACCGTGAGACGATCACTGACACAAAACGGGCGATACCGGAAGACTGCTTTCAGCAGTCCGGTTGACCGGGCTCTCATTGAATGGTGGGCCGAACTCACCACGTTACCCTCGCGGGTAAGGGCTGGGGCATGACGGAAGTTGTTGCCTCGGGCCGCCCCAGGTACTACTCGCTCGCCCACTCTCTGCTAGGGGGCTTTTTAGCGTTCGTCGGAATCCTTTGCCTCGCCGCATTGCTGGTGCTGCCATTGCCATGGAAAGAACAAGTGATTTTTGGAGCGGCTCTCATCACCTGCACCCTGCTCCTGAATTGGATTTCAAACGCCCGATTGGTCACGATGGCGCTGATGGCGATTTCCATCTTCAGTACTCTGCGTTACGGTTACTGGCGCGCGACTCAGACTTGGGATGGCATCAACAGCGCCGGTCATATTCATCAATGGGATACTGTTGTCGTTCTGCTTCTTTTATTTGCGGAGTTTTATGCATTTGCGACGCTGATCCTAGGATATTTTCAAACGTTGCGGCCGCTACAACGCCCGCCGGTGCCGCTCGCAGGCAATCCAGAGCAGTGGCCGTCCGTTGATGTTTTCATTCCCACCTACAACGAATCGTTGAGCGTTGTGCGCGCAACCGTGCTGGGCGCGCTGGCCTTGGACTATCCCGCAACAAAGTTCAAAGTATTTGTGCTGGACGATGGCCGCCGGCGCGAATTTGCGCATTTTTGTTCTCAGGTCGGCGCAGGTTACATCACCCGCGATAACAACGCCCACGCCAAGGCTGGAAACATTAACCACGCACTCGCAAGTACAAGTGGCGAGTTGGTCGCGATTTTCGACTCGGATCACATTCCGACGCGGTCGTTCCTGAAGACAATCCTCGGATGGTTTCAGAGAGAGCGCCGCCTGGGCATGGTACAAACGCCTCACCACTTCTATTCACCGGATCCCTTCGAACGTAATCTGGGACAATTTCGCAAGATTCCGAATGAGGGCGAACTGTTCCACCGCCTTGTGCAGGATGGGAATGATCTTTGGAATGCCAGCTTCTTCTGCGGCTCGTGCGCCGTGCTGAGCCGGGCGGCGCTGCGGCAGATTGGCGGGATCGCGATCGAGACCGTCACCGAAGATGCGCATACCGCATTGCGCATGCAGCGCCGCGGCTGGCATACGGCCTACATCAATATTCCTCAAGCTGCAGGTTTGGCAACCGAGAGTCTGGCTGCGCACATCGGGCAGCGTATCCGGTGGGCGCATGGCATGGTTCAGATCTTGCGTACAGAAAATCCGTTGTTTGCCCGAGGGCTGTCGTTTTCGCAGCGTCTCTGCTACTTCAATGCGACAACGCATTTCTTGTTCGCACTGCCGCGCCTGATTTTCTTAGTCATTCCGCTGGTCTATCTGATGTTCGGGGTGGTGAACATATACGGCTATTCCCTGGCTGTGTTCGCGTACGCGCTTCCGCACATTGTGCTTTCCAACATGACGAACTCGCGCGTGCAGGGGCGGCATCGATTTTCATTCTGGAATGAAATCTATGAGGTAGTGCTGGCACCATACATTCTCTTTCCGACGGTGTTGGCCCTCATAAATCCCAGGCTTGGGAAGTTCAACGTCACCAGTAAAGGCGGGATCGTTCGCAGATCGTACTTCGATCGCAGAATCGCTTGGCCTTTTCTGCTTCTGCTGGCCTTCAACATCGCCGGCCTGGTGATGGCAGCCCACCGCTTTGTGTCAGACCCCTATCACCATGACACCGTGCTAATGAATACGGTGTGGACGGCGTACAACATCGTTATTCTTTCGGTTGCCGCATCCGTCGCTTGGGAGAGGAAGCAGCGGCGTTCACTGGTTCGGGTGAACGTGCGTGTGCCACTCATGCTGACAACTCCCGAAGGCGAGCGGATTGCGGGACTTACCGCCCAGCTTTCGGGGCGTGGAGCAATGGCGCGGCTGTCACGCTCTGTGCGGTTTGCGCGCGGCGCTCCGGTTCTGTTGGCCCTTGAGAGCAATTCCTGGCGCTGCGAAATTCCGGCTCGAGTCGCCCATTCTTCCAGTCGGCACTTGCATCTTTTCTTTCCACAACTTTCGTTAGAACAAGAGATATTCCTGGTCAACCAGATCTACTGCAGGCCGGAAGCATGGCTCTCGTGGCACCGCTCGCGCCAGATGGATAGCCCACTCCGCAGTCTGGCGCACATCTTTTGGCTTGCACTCAGGGGAATTGCGGTTGTGCTGATTGGCTTGTTTACTCGTCGCCCAGCAATGGAACCGGAGCCTTTGGAAGCAGACCGAAGAAAGAAACGTGCTCCCGCAGTCGCCGCGTGCGTGACAATTCTTGCACTGTTGAGCATGGTTCGCCTGCCGCTGCATGCGCTTGACGCCGCTCGAACCCCGGACGCATCTAACTCAGCGACACCTTCCGGCAACCCGCTTGCACCCGCCGCGGCATTTCACGATCACTACGAATTGGGAGCGATGGCGGAAGGAAGGGCCTTAGCTTTGGCTGGCGCGGGCTCGTCTCAGAACTTTTTCCTCGACATGCCCCTCACGAAAATCATTAGTGAGGCCCGTCTCGAATTACGTTACAACGCACCGCAGTTGCGGGGCGGCGAAAGCTGGATAGAAGTGTGGCTCAACGGCACGAGCGTCGGCTCCGTCCCACTCATACCAGGGTTACAACAAGTAAGTGTTTCATTGCCCGCAGACCTGCTGACCTCGAACAACACTATCACCCTTCAGCTCCAGGGGAGTTGTGCCGGTTGCAAGAGCGCGCGTGCACCGTGGGTGACCATCAACCCGATCAGCGAACTCGCTCTGAGCGGCACGCGATTATCTCTGCCCAATGACTTGGCATTGTTGCCGGTTCCGTTTTTCGATTCCGCTGGCCAGCGCTCCTGGACTCTGCCAGTTGTGTTTTCAGACCATCCGGGTTTCAGCGTGCTGAAGGCGGCATCCATCGTGTCGTCCTGGTTCGGCATCTTTTCGGATTTTCGCGGAGTTCGGTTTCCGGTAACGGTTAGTGATTTGCCAAGTGGCAACGCGATTGTCTTCGCGCTTCGCGGCTCTGAGCTTGCGGCCAGGCTTGCTCTTCCGGGCAAAGCCGGCGCCGTGCTTGCTGTGCGAGACAATCCGCGCGATCCATACGGCAAGTTGTTGGTCGTTGGTGGTGATGAGCCGGCGGAGCTCGTGACCGCTGCCCGCGCTCTGGTCACGCGAAATAATGCGCAATTACATACCGACGTCGTATCCGTAGAATCCGCGAGCGCCCCTGTGCGCCGGGAGTACGAAGCTCCCCGCTGGCTGGATGCGAGCAAGCCCGTGCCCATCGGCACCTACACCACTGCTGAAAGATTGACGCTGAAGGGGTCTGGCAGGATCAACATTTACTTCCGCATTCCGCCGGATCTATTCCTTCAGGCGAAAGACTCAGTGCCGCTGCTTCTGAAATTCTCCTATAGCGGCGTCGCGGAAGATTCGCACGCCGCCCTTCACGTCAGGTTGAATGACCGCGACATTGATTCCATCCGGTTGAAGCCTGCGTCCTCGAATACAGATGAACAGGAGATCGTACAGCTGCCCACGGGCAGGTTCAAACCCTACACAAATACGCTGAGCATTGACGTGGATTTCGGGCGTGCCGGCGCCCCCAAAGGCACGTGGCAGTATGCAGCCATTCATCGCGAGTCGTCGCTTGACCTCAGCGGTCTTCCTCATTCAGCGGTATTGCCTAAGCTGGAGCTATTTGCGGATTCCGGCTATCCATTCACGGCATTTCCTGATCTGGCGCGCACCGCAGTGGTGCTGTCGAATGCGCCGACCGCCGCCGAATACGAAAGCCTTTTCGACATGATGGGATTCTTCGGTGCTCAGACTGGCGCGCCTGCCACGAACGTAATGGTCACTGATAGCACGCACATCGAGCAAGCAAGGGGGAAAGATCTGGTTCTCCTGGGCCCACCGGCTTCTCAACCGCTCTATTCCGAATGGGAAGCCAACATGCCGCTAGGTCTCACTGGCGACTCGCGAGTCAATAGTGCTCCCGAGATTTCCAGACTTCAGCATCCGGAGTGGCCATTTCGCTCCAGGGACCGGGAAAAGCTCACTGCACTGCTGGCACGCGAGTCTGCGATAGACGTGGTCGTGGAAAATTTTGTGTCGCCCCTCCGCTCCGATCGGTCGGTAGTTGCGATTGCGCCGCGCAGTGCGGGCGGCCCGGATGCGATCGCCGTGTTGTTCTCGCCCTCTCTGGAAAAAGGCCCTATTTATGGCGGCGTCGCAGTCGCGCAGCAGGGCCGTTTTCAATCATTTCTCGTTGGTACGTTCGCCTATCACTCTGGCCAGGTGGATGCATTTCAGCAAACAAGAATTTTCTTGCTCGAACACTATTTCGGTATCCCTGCCCTGGTCGTGCTACTCGCATTCCTAGTTGCCGCGTGGATGTATTCGAGTACGGAACGCGTAGCCGCACGCCGCCTAGCGTTGGGGAGGAATTAAAGCGAGGATCTGCCAGCCATGACCAGACTTATCCGAATCGTAGCTTTCCTGATGACGATGTTTTTCGCGGTTTGGCTCGTTGCCCAGAGCCAGGGAGTGGACATTCTGTTAAGTAAGGCGCGGTCGCTCGAAGCACGCGGCCGCATGGATCTAGCGGCACAGAACTGGAAGCAAGTGCTTCTCGTCAGCCCTAATCAAACAGAGGCTATTGCAGGCTTGGCACGTTATGCCAAGCAGAACGGCCAGGCTGAAGAGGAGCGCAATTACGTAGATCGGTTGAAGAAAATCAATCCCAAAGATCCAGAAATTGCAGCAATCGAGCGAATGCGCGTGATCACGCCTCAAGAACGCGACCAGCTCGACCAAGCTGGACGCTTGGCGATGCAACACAAACCGGATGAAGCACTGAAGATCTACCGGGAAGTCTTTGGCAATGAACCGCCATCGGGCAAATGGGCAGAACCTTATTACGCGACCGAAGCCGCGAGCACCGGTGGCAAAGAGAAAGCCATTGCGCAGTTGCGCCGGTTGTGCACCGGCGATCCCGGCAACGAAATCTACCGTCTGTGGCTGGCGCGCGTGTTGACGAACGATCCTAAGACGCGCATGGAAGGACTGCAGAAACTGGAATCACTGCGTGATCCTGGCGCTGTTGAGCAAGCGCGTACCGAGTGGCGGCAGGCACTTCTCTGGGAAAAAGAAAACCCGGCCGTACTGGGATCACTCAATGCCTACCTGCAGCGGTATCCAGATCAGGAACTTCAGGGCGTCCAGAAAACGCTCCAACAAAAACAGGAACACATAGCCGAAGAGGCCAGCAAGGAACGCGGCTTCCAGGCATTGCGCGGTAAGGATTTGGCTACCGCCGAAGCAAAGTTTGAAGACGTGCTGCAGCGCTCTCCTAACGATGCGAACGCCGTAGCGGGCATGGCGTTTGTTCGCCTAAATCAGAAGCGATTCGATGAAGCGGTCATGCTCTTCGACCGCGCACGCACCCTTGCCCCAAAACGTGCAGATGTCCGCGAGGGCTACGACACTGCCAAGTTCTGGTCGCTGATGCAGCAAGGCTCGGGCGCATTGCAAAACGGCCAGTCCGATGCCGCAATCGCTGCGTATCGAGAGGCACTTGTGCTGCACCCGCGAGATGAAGGTGCCATGCTGGGCATCGCTCAAGCAGAGGTGCGTCAAAAGAAACTGCAGGATGCTGAGGCGCAATTCCAGCAAGTGCTAAATCAGTCCCCGAACAACACCGACGCAATCGCGAGCCTTGCTTTCATTCGAGTAGATCAGAAAAAGTTTGATGATGCCGTGGCACTGTTCGAGAAGGCCCGCCAGCTGGTCCCGAATCGTTCTGACCTCGAGCAGGGTTATAAGGACGCGAAGTATTGGTCATTAATGCAGCACGCAGCAGCAGAACTGGATCACAGTCACTCCGACGCGGCAATTTTTGACTATCAACAAGCCCTCGCACTCAGGCCGGGAGCAGTAGATGCGCTGCACGGGTGGGCGGGAGCAGCGGAGCGCAGCGGAAAATATGAAGACTCTGCCAAGGCCTACGCTCAGCTGACCAACACCAATCCGACCGACGTGCAAAGCTGGCTCGGGCTGGTGAGAGTACAACTTCTTGCGAAAGATCCCAAGAGTGCGATCGCAACCACTCAGCGCATTCCAGTAACCATAAAACCACAAATCGAATCGCGTCCCGATTACCTGTCGCAAATGGCACTTGCCTATTACACCGTGAAGCAAGTGGACGAGGGTAACCGGATACTGGATCGCGCAATGCTAGCTGCAGCGCAGTCAGATCCGGAAGATGCTCTGAACGCCCGGCTCGAAGTTGCTAGCGCGATGATCGAACAAGGCCAGACCGACCGCGCCATACACGTCTATCAGCAGGCGGCCGAGTTGCATCCGCAAAATGTGATCGCATGGCAAGGGCTGGTGGGGGCCTATTCGCACCAGCGAGACTTCGAGCGAGCAAAACTCGCGGTGCGCTCCATGCCACCGGACACGTTCAACTTGGCGGCAAAGAACACCGGTTTCCTGAACTCCGTGGCGGCAATTTACTCAGCGGATGGCGACTGCAGCAATGCAGAAGACTTGCTGAACCGGTCCTTGAGCTTGGATCGCGCCGCAGGCCGCCTGCCAGCGGAGAACACTCAGTTGCAACTCGCGGATATTTGGCTGCGGCAGCAGAACTACCCGAAAGCGCAGCAAGCCTACCGTCAGGTCGTCACCAAGAATCCGAACTCGCTCGATGCGTGGCGTGGCTACATCACTGTACTTCATGTCCAGAAAAATGACCGCACTGTCCTTGCCGAGAACCAGCGCATACCGTTTGCTGTTCACACGGAACTTGAGAAGGACCCAACTTTCCTCATCTTGTTAGCGGGCGCTCACTCGTCCTTGAAACACGACGCGGACACAGTCCAGCTCCTGGAAAAAGCACGAGCAATCTACGTTGCGCAAAAGCAAACACCGCCCGCTGAACTCGATGTCCAGCTTGCCTGGGCAATGCTGAACAGTCGGCAAAGCGATCCGAGACTGTTCCTGCAGAAAGTGAAAGCGCGCGCAGATTTAACAGACCAGCAGCGCATAATCATTGACCAAATCCAGTCGGCCTGGAGTATTCGCACGGCTGAGGACGCTCTGCAAAATAAAAAGCCCGAGCACGCGATGGCGATTTTGACCGATGCGCAACATGATCTGCCGAACGATCCCAGGATTTACGCGGCTATGGCATCGGTGTACATGAAGCAGCACGATTATTCGCGCGCGCTCGGAGTTTACGAGTCGTGGGGAATGAAGGGAGCGGAACCCGCAGATTATCGGGCTGCCGCCGGAACCGCAATCGCAGCTCACAAGAATGAGCTGCTCGACTTCTATCTGCAAGCGGGATTGCGGGAATTCCCAAGCGATGCCGGACTACTGGAAATGCGAGGCAAGCAGGCCGTCGCACACGGAAACTATAAAGAAGGCCAGGCATATCTAAAATCCGCGCTCCGCGCTGCAAAAAATCCTGCGCCCCAGCGGCAGAGTTTCACCGAACAAGACGCACCGCACACGATTTCGCCCGGGGACGGTGGCGCCGATTCAGTCACTCGGCTGGCATCGCCAACTTCTCAGATGCCTGCATGCCGGCAAACCATCAGCTATCGAATGCCGGAACAATTGCGTTTGAAACTCGTCAGCGCGCGTTATGACGACCAGGACAGCACCAATCAGAACACCGGAAATCAAACCAATCAGCAAACCCCGCCTCAAGGCAGTGCTACTCCAAACGATGCGAATCGGCCCGCCGCCGTAAACCCACAGACGTCTCCAGAGAAGCAACAAGAGATCCAGGACGAGATTGACGTTGTTCAAAACCGCAATACCCCCTTTGCAGATGTCGGAAGCAACTCTAGCGGCCGGGCCGGAGATCTCGGCATCGATCGCCTGGTCATCGAAGACGGCTTCGCCGGCGGATCAGTTGTTGGCGGGAACACTGTTCGTCTTGATGTCGCAGCCCATGGCCTCTACCTCTTCAGTGGAACGCCGACCGGCCGCTCGAAGTCTTCCTTCGGCACTCTAGCGCCTGGGGCAACATTTCCTCAGCAAACCGCGAGCGGCATCACGGGAGAACTGCAGCTTTCAACAGGGACCTTTGGCTTGGACTTCGGGGCAACGCCTTCGGAATTTCTGGTGCAGAACCTCACCGGTGGCTTTCGCTTTCGGCCGTTTGGCGGACCAGTTACCTTCACGGCAATGCGTGACAGCGTGAAGGACAGTCTGCTGTCCTATGCGGGTGTGCGTGATCCCGGTACCGGCATTATCTGGGGCGGCGTTGTTTCGAACACCGGCATACTGCAACTCGATCACAAGAACAACCGCGCAGGCCAGTACGCATCGGCGAGCTTCTCTTACCTCACAGGCAAGAATGTGCCTACCAATTGGGACGCATCAGGCAATGCGGGATTCTACGTGGTTGTGGTGAAAGGCCTGAGCGTCGGCTTGACCGCCACGGGAATGCACTACGATAAGAATCTCAGTTTGTTTTCACTCGGACACGGAGGTTACTTCAGCCCGCAACGCTACGGCCTCGCAGCGATCCCGATTACATGGTTCGCGCGTCATCGTCGTTTTGAATATCAAATTCGCGCGAGCCTGGGCGCGCAATATATCCAACAGGATGCTGCTCCGTTTTTCCCCACTCGCCTGAATACCACGCCTCCAACGATCGGGTTCTATTCGAGTACCGAAGACGTTGGCCCAAACTATTCGTTCCTGGCCCGTCTTGGCTACCGGGTCGCACCCCACGTGTATTTCGATGTCTTCGGGACGGCCAATAACGCCCGCAACTATGGGACGCAGACGGTCGGCTTCTCGCTCAAGTTCCTGGCGCATCCCATCCCGACGCACACCGACCTTCACGTGAACTCGGTGCCGGATTGGAAGGGAAACCAGCCGTTTGGAGTTGAACCGTAGCAACGCGAGTTCGACTGGAACTCAGGTTTTCGCCTTAATTTCTGAACGAAATTTGTCCCAATGCCCTAATTATTCCCAAGCACAGACGCTTGAGGAGTAATGTAGTCGCAAACAATCAGCTGCGACGATGACCGCATCGCAGTCCTTCAATTCAAACCCGCCCGACCGGAGAGTGTGCAGATGTGTGTCCGTTTGTTTCCCAGCCAATTCTCGCGCAAGTTGACTGTCCTTTCCGCTGTCGTCTATATGGCTTCGAGCGCCGCCTTCGCCCAGGGCAGCGGCTATTGGCATACCAGCGGAAATCAGATCATTGACTCCAGCGGCCATACGGTGCGCATCGCAGGCGTGAATTGGTATGGCTTTGAAACCACTGATCAGGTTGTGCACGGACTTTGGGCGCAGGACTACCACTCAATTCTGAACACTATCAAAAAGAACGGTTATAACGCGATTCGTTTGCCCTACTCCAACCAGATGGTCGAGAGCCCGGGTGTTCCATCGAATATTTCGTTCGCGAACGGAAGTGGCCCGATTAATTCAGACTTGAAAGGTCTCAACGCGCTGCAGGTGATGGACAAGGTCATCAGCGCCGCAGGCGCAATCGGCCTGCGCGTCATTCTCGATAATCACCGTTCCGATGCTGGCAACGGCGCCGAAGCAAATGGCCTTTGGTACACGAGTGCGTATCCCGAATCGGCGTGGATCAACGATTGGAAGACGATGGTGAGCCGCTATTCCAGCTTCAAAGACGCAAGCGGAAACCCAACCGTGATTGCGGTTGACCTTCGCAATGAGCCCCACTTAGTCGCCAACGGATCGCATAGCGGATCGTGCTGGACGGGCGACTCCTCCACTGGCGGTTGTCCTACTTCCAACGCTCAGCAAAACTGGCCCGCAGCCGCACAGCGTGCGGGAAATGCCGTGCTTGCTGTGAATTCCAAGTTGCTTGTTAGGGTTGAAGGAATTGATTGCTATAGCGGAGACTGCGACTGGTGGGGCGGAAATTTGGAAGGCGTTTCGAGTCACCCGATCACCTTGACTGTAGCAAGTCGGTTAGTTTATTCCGCGCACGATTACGGTCCGAATCTATTTCAGCAAAGCTGGTTCAACAGTAGTACAAATTTCTCAAGCTTGTCTTCAGTATGGAACAAATTCTGGGGATACATCAGCGCGAACCACACCGCGCCAGTGCTGGTGGGAGAATTCGGCACCGGCAACAACGCGTCTGATATTCCAAGCGCCACTCCGGGTTCCCAGGTCCAATTGTTCCAAAATCTGGTGAACTTCCTGCAGAACAACCCCAGCCTTAGCTGGACGTACTGGGCGCTCAACGGGGAAGACAGCTATGCGCTGCTCAATAATAATTACAATCCAACTCCAGTGAGTTCGCTGAAGCAGAGCGATCTGGCGTCGATTCAGTCGGCGCTCAGTGGAGGAGGAGGCGGCGGAGGTGGAACCTGTTCGACGGTTCCTACAGGGCCATCGGGGCTGTCTGCATCGTCAGTATCATCGAGTCAGATTAATCTTTCGTGGAATCCGGTCACTCCGCCCAGCAATTGCGGTATCACCTACCGCGTTTTTCGAAGTACTACCAGCGGCTTCACTCCATCGTCAGGCAATCAGATCGCGAGCGGGCTCAGCATAGCGTCGTTCGCGAATACAGGATTATCTGCGGCCACAACCTACTACTACAAAGTCGAAGGTGTGGATACTGCAGGGGTTTCAGCGCCGTCGAACCAGGCGAGCGCCACAACCCAATCCGGATCTGGTGGTGGCGGATTTGCCTGCCATGTGACTTACACCAACGTCAATCAGTGGAACACCGGTTTCCAGGCGGCGATTACGATCAAGAACACCGGCACGGTGGGTATCAACAACTGGATGCTGAAGTGGAGCTTCCCAAACAATCAGCAAATAGATAATCTCTGGAACGGAAGCGTTGCCCAAAGCGGCCAGTCCGTGACGGTCAACAATCTAAGTTACAACGGAAGCATTCCCGCGGGCGGCAGCTACAACGGCATGGGCTTCACCGCAAATTACGGCGGAACCAATGCGCCGCCGGCAAGTTTCTCGGTCAACGGCGTAGTTTGCAAGTAAATGGGAACAATAGAGCGGCCCAAACACCGACTTCGGCTAGGAGTCTGTGCCCGCTCGAGGGCGATCAGCCGGGGATTTCTCCGCAAGTGGAAGCCAAGTTGCACCTCGACCATGCTTGGTTAGTTTGTCCCTCGTTTTGCCCGATCATTTCGTTATCCATTAAGAGATCTTACCCGACGTAAGAGATCTTACCCGACGCTCCGGGCTGTGCATTCCGAAGGTTCGGATACCGGGTTGCTATACTTAGTCCCCGGTCAGACCTCATGCTTGCTCTCACTGCCAAAGCTCTTCTTACGCCAGTCAAGAGAATCGAACAGCCGTTACTCCTGATCGAGGGCGCGTCCGTAGTAGAGATCCGCTCGCAAAGGGAAGCGGATGTACCCGCCAACAGTAGAAAGCTCGACTTCAAGGATTGCGTACTTGCACCGGGCCTGATTGATATTCACATCCACGGATCAGCGGGGCATGATGTGATGCAGTCTGATGAGCAGGGTCGCAGGCGCATGGAAGAGTTTCTGTTGAAGGTCCATATCTCAGTCACATTCGTCGCGGAGTCCATCTTCCTGAGAACCTGCTGAAGCCCACCGTTGAAACGTTCGATAAATTCTGGCAGGCGGCGCGAGGACACGTTCGGGTGCTGACGATTGCGCCGGAACTTGATGGAGCGCGCGAGTTGATTGCGGAGGCAAATAAGCGTGGCGTATGCGTCAGTATTGGACATTCCGACGCGGACCTGTCTGCTGCGCGAGCTGGAATACTGGCTGGGGCACGGCATGCGACCCATACGTTCAACGCAATGCGTCCGCTGGATCATCGCGCTCCGGGAATTCTGGGCGAAGTGCTGTCGAATTCGAATTTGAGCGCGGACATAATCGCCGATGGCGTCCACGTACACCCATCGGTGGTAAGGATTTTTCTCGAAGCCAAAGGAGAAGAACGCGCGGTGTTGATCACCGATGCAATTTCGGCGGCTGGAATGCCCGAGGGGCAATATCAACTCGGTGGGATGGACGTGGAAGTCAAAGACGGCAGAGTGACCCGCAACGGTTCGCTCGCGGGAAGCGTGCTCACACTCGATCGCGCAGTGCGGAATGTAATGGAGTTCGGCGGCTGGAGTCTACAAAAAGCGCTCCGACTCGCGACCAAAAATCCCGCTGCAGTTGTAGGAGCCGAACGGAAGGGAAGCCTGGAGGCAGGAGCGGACGCTGATCTCGTTGCATTAACGGAGAACGGGGAAATGCGCGCGACGTTGGTTAGAGGCGAAGTAGTTCGAGGATAAACTTCGCTACGGCCAACGGGTTAGTTAGGCTTACGGTTTTTTCCTTCTGCGAAGTAGCGCAGCAGGGCAGCATCGGTTACGTGATTGAGTTTTTCCATGAAGGCTGCATCCTTGGCTGGCTTCTTTGGCGCTTTCTGATTCTGGCGGTCTTCAACTTCCGCGTCGCTGGTCATCACCTGAACATAGAACCACAGAAAATGCCGCATCTGATCAAGCGTGGACTTCAACACATCGATCGACTCCAGTTCGGGCAACTCCGTGAGAACTTCCATCAATTCCGGATCGCTCGGCGCCTGCATGGCTGCACAGTTGAGTTCTTTTTGAATTGCGCGGAGATCTTCCGTTACCCGCATGATGCGTACATGAACGTCGTCGAGGTAGTCCGGTTTTGACATGGGCGCTCTTTCTGCGACGATTCAACATCTCACCTCATCGCGCCGACAAGAAGATGTCCCATGTGCATGCGCTTTCGTAATTCCAGCGACTGGAGCGGGATTTCGAGCGGTCTAGGCGTTCGCAGCAGCAGCGCGAATTTGAGGCACCTCGATGATTCGCGCGCCAACACAGGGGTTTTCGATTGCAGATACAAGCGTGCGCGTGATCTGCGGGAGCGTGACCAGGCCAAGGCGCCGAGCCCCATCACGAGTTGAGGGAATCAGGTCGCAAATCCAGTACATCGGTAACAACGCGTAAGGCCAGCGATGTCCAGGACCGAGAACATACCAGGGCCGGACGATGGTAACGTTCATTCCCGATGAGTGGAGCACCGATTCGCACTCTGCGCGAATCGCAATGTAGCTCTTCATCATGGGCGCAGGGTGCGCCACGCTGAGATAGACAAAATGCTGAATTCCGGCATTTTTAGCGGCGGCAATTGCGCCGAGCGCGCAAGCTCGATCTATGGCTTGAAATTCTGCCGACTTTGAGGGGCTGGGATGCGCTACACCGACGAGCTGCACGAAAGTGTGCGACGGCGGAATGCAACTCGTATATGAATCGGAGTCGAGTGCGTTGCCAACAACAGCCTCGCACCCAGCAGGCAACTTCTTGTCGCTGCTCGGTCGGACTAGGGCGCGCACTTTGTGTCCGCGGTCAAGCAGCATGCGAATTAAAGGCGTGCCGATGTAACCGGTTCCACCTGTGACGAAGACCGAGATATTTTCCATACATTCGGAATACGCACAGCAGACGAGAACGAATTTACTTGCCTTCGTAGCTGACGCGCCAGATGGTACCCGAACCGTCGTCGCTGACCAGGAGTGATCCGTCTTTGGCGACGGCGACTCCAACCGGACGTCCCCAGACATTTCCTTCAGACGTGACAAATCCAGTCAGGAAGTCCTCGTACTCGCCTGAGGCCTTGCCCTGCTGGTGCAGCGGCACGCGCACGAGTTCATAGCCGGTGCGCGGCTGGCGGTTCCACGAGCCATGAAGCGCAAGGAACAAATCTCCGTGGTATTCAGCAGGGAACTGGTCACCGGTGTAGAACGCGAAGCTTAACGGAGCGCTGTGCGGCTGG
>QHZW01000337.1 GCA_003224815.1 Acidobacteriota bacterium
TCGCACTCTGCGCGAATCGCAATGTAGCTCTTCATCATGGGCGCAGGGTGCGCCACGCTGAGATAGACAAAATGCTGAATTCCGGCATTTTTAGCGGCGGCAATTGCGCCGAGCGCGCAAGCTCGATCTATGGCTTGAAATTCTGCCAATTTCAGCCACGATTGTTTGGGCCGTAGCTCGCGCCTTCAGATCGCCGGTGCGATAAGGAAAGCGGACTACGGAATCGGTATTGCCGATGTAAACCCATTCAGGATTCGATCCGGGTGGGAAAAAGGCTATTCCGAATGGGTCATGCAGGCCGGTGGCGAAAGTCGAAGTCTGCTCCGCCTTGCCATCCTTGGTCACGCCGCGAAAAACCGCGATTTCACCTTTGTCGCTCTCGGCAACGAACACATCGCCGTTCGGCGCGGCACGAAGCTCACGAGGTTCATCCAGGCCCGTGGCATACATGTTCACTTTGAAGCCGGGGAGTGTCTTAGGTATTGCATCCACCGGACGGGGGCTCATCTCAGGAGGGTTTACCGCCGACTTAGTGGCGCGCGGCGCCGGAAGATCGGCCACGCTCACTTTGTGAATCTTGCCGGGGGCCTCGGCATTGAAATCGTAGAAGACGCCGCTACCGTTCTGCGCTAACAGGGTTGAGGTCAGAATCCCCAAAAACAACACGCGAAACTGAATAGACCAACGTGCAGCTCTATGCATGGTTTCACCTGTGAAACTTTGTATTTTAGCCCAGATGTCGCGGAGGCGCATTGCGGCTTACGTCGCCGCATTTCGTCTATGCCGCCCTAGTCGGAAGTCCTTGTGGTACCAGCGGCAACGAGCGCAACCGAATGCCGACGGCACTGAACATCGCATTTGCCACGGCCGGTGCGATTCCGGTAAGCGGCGTTTCGCCGGCTCCCATTGAAGGCTGATCTTTGCGATCTATCAGGACGACTTCTATCTCCGGCACATCGCTGAAGCGTGGTACACGATATTCCGCCAAGTGCGGGTTCAGAATGCGGCCGTTCTCGAAATGAATGGCTTCAAACAGCGCGCCGCCGAGTCCCTGCACGACGGCCCCGGAAATCTGATTTTTGAGTCCCTGTGGATTCACAACCGCGCCGCAATCAAATGCCTCGACCACGCGTACCACTTTGACTTCTTCATGATTCACCGCAACTTCGGCGCAAGTGGCGACATAGCCGCCCTTCTCGAAGCCGCCGGCAATTCCAAGACCCCGACCGGGGGAGCCCGCCCGCTTTCCCCATCCGAACTTGTCGGCCGCACCCTGGAACACAGCGCGGAGGCGTTCGTCTTTTAAGTTCCGCAGTCGGAATTCCAGCGGGTCAAGTTTCAGTTCATGCGCAAGTTCGTCCATGTGCGATTCGCGCGCGAAATGGTTGGCGGCGGCAGCCAACGAGCGGTATGAACCCTGCCGAAGCGGCGTGTCCGAGGGATGAAATGCGATGCGCTGATTGGGGACTTCATAGGGAGTACGTATCGCAGCGGGCCCGGAGTTGTAATTGTCGTACTCCCAGAACAGGAGCGCGCCGTCGGCTTTTACGCCGCTGCTTATATCGATCACGCCGGCCGGGCGAAAATACGCCCAGGTAAATTCCTCTTCGCGAGTCCAAACGAGTTTGACTGGTTTGGCTGCGGCCTTCGCAAGACGCGCTGCTTCGACCGCTACCTCACCCGTATGTTTGCCTCCGTAGGCTGAACCAGTGTCGGGAACAATGACTCGGACGCTGTCCCGCGGAATATGAAACGCCGACATCAATTCATCGCGCACAGCGAACGGACGCTGAGTCCCGGTCCAGACGGTGAGTTTGCCGTCCTTCCACTCTGCTGCCGCGGCGCGGGGCTCCAGTGGTGTGTGAGCAATATAGGCCACCGTGTAGGTTTGCCGTAGAGCTTTCGCAGCTTGCGGCCGTGCCTGTTCAACTGAGCCGGCCACGTGTTGGTCTCGCTCAGATTCCTCAGGCTCACTGGTGTGCGTTTTCAAATACGAGAACAATTCGCGTTCGGACGGCTGAGGCGGAGCGTCCCATTGCACACGGGTTGCTGCCAATGCCCGTTCCGCTGTGATCTTGTCCGGCGCCACAACCCCGAGAAAGTCGCCATCACGGACCGCGGTGACGCCCGGGATTTTTCCCGCTTGCGCGGTGTCGCAGGAAGCCAGCTTCGCATGGAATGCGCTAGGGCGGACGACACGTCCGTGCAACATCCCGTCCAGAGATATGTCTGACGTGTATTTGTGAGCGCCGGTGACGAAGTCTCGCCCGTTTATTTTGGACATCGGCTGTCCGGCAATCTTCCAGTGCTCAGGTCCTGTCACCGGCGGCTGTTCAAAAATTGTTTTGGTCAACCGCTGGCCCTGGGTCAGTTCTGCATAGCTGATCGCACGGCCGGACTTGGCTTCACGAACTCTGCCATCTTGGGCGAGCAGATCGCTTTCTGGCACTTGCCATTTTTCTGCAGCCATCTTGACCAGAGTGGCGCGAGCGCTGGCCGCAGCTTTGCGCAGTTGCATCCCCATCTGCGGCGTTGTGCGGCTGCCGAACGTGCCCATGTCGTACGGAGTTAATTCGGTGTCGCCCATGACCATCTGCACAGAGGCGAGCGGGACGCGAAGCTCTTCGGCGACCTGCTGTGCCAGTGAGGTCCGTACGTTCTGACCCACTTCCACCTTGCCCGTGAATACTGTGACCTGGCCGTTTTCTCCAATGTGCAACCAGGAATCGAGGTTCTCCGGCATCTCGGGGCGCGAGCGCCGGCCTGCGCCGGATTCTTGGGTGCTTACGTGGATGCTGGCCGTACCGACCAGCAAGCCAGCCCCGAGCAGTTTAAAAAAATCTCGGCGGTGCACCTCGAAGGTGTGATGCAGCCGTTCGATCGCATCGTGTTGCTGTACCTCGGTGTCAGGACGCGGCCGCATGTGTTGTTCTCTTGCCGGAACTCGCCGCATGCTGCACGGCTTCGATGATGCGCAGATATGCGCCGCACCGGCACACGTTTCCGTTCATGTGAGTGATGATCTGTTCCCGGCGGGGCTGCGGTATCCGCCGCAGAAGCGCGGCCGCTGACATGACCATTCCCGGCGTGCAGTAGCCGCACTGAAAAGCTTCGAGTTCGAGAAAAGCCTGCTGGACAGGATGCAGAGAGGAATCCGCTGCCAAGCCTTCTATCGTGGTAATTTTCTTTCCAGCCGCAGCGCCGATCTGCATGCGGCAGGAGCGGACGGGAGAGCCGTCAACCAGAACGGTGCAGGCGCCGCACTGCCCTTCTCCGCACCCATATTTGGCACCGGTGAGGCCAAGGTCATCCCGCAGAACATTGAGGAGGCTCGCCTCGGATGCGACCTCAACCTTGTGCTCGACGCCATTCACCAACAAAGTGAAAGCCATGTCAATCAGGCCGGAGAAGTTGTCTCTAGTGCAGGTGCACGAGTTAGGCCGCGCTATCCTGGTCTTCGTCTTCCGGATCGGGAATCGAAGACGGCGGGTCGCTGGCCGGGAAACTGTCGGCGAGGGTCCGGTCCATATTCTCCTCGCGTTCCTGTTTCTCTTCCTCTTCAGATTTGTGGCGGGCGGGCCGTTTCGGAGTTTCGGATGCCGATGATTGTTTGCTCATGACTAATAAGCCTCGCTCATCTGAGTTTCCGATTGTTTAGATGACAAGCGGCGCGGAATCGTGAACCGACATCAGACATCAAAAGTATGAAATCACCACTGCCGCTGGCACGTTGTAAGAATCGGCCAAAAGCAAAAATTAACTCTTCGCGTCCGTAGTCGTGTTGTTCGACGTGGTTGGGGCGGGAGTCGTGGCCTGCTCAACCGGCTTGTCCTTCATACCATCTTTTAACGCGCGGAAGCCTTCGCCGATCCCTTTGCCCAGCTCGGGCAGCTTTTTCGGCCCGAAAATCAGCAGGGCAACAGCGAATATCAGCAAAAGGTGCATTGGGGACAACAGTTCCATAGGAGCCTCCGCAAACTGCTCTATTCAAACCTTACTGGAGTCACAACTCTCAGTCAACCAAGCCTCCTTGCCGGTCCAGGTGGACATGGCCGTTATGCGCCATCCCCCAGTTGCAGCCTATTACCTCCGTGACCTAGCCCAGATTACTTGATCCTTCTATGTTGCAGGAAGTAGTTGAGTTACTCCCTGGAGTTGAATCAGTGCGCCTGAAGTTCGGATTGCTCACGTTATTGCTCTCGGCCACAACTGTAAGCCAGGCTAGCGCCGGTCCCGTCGATTGCACTCACCTGGTGGCCTGGACTACGGCCGGAGTGCCCCACGCGAAATTGATCGCCATCGCGAAGCAGCGTGGACTCGGGTTCCGGTTGGGAACGCAAACTGAGAAAGAACTGACTTCAGCAGGTGCTCGCAATGAGTTCCTGATCCAGTTGCGCCGGTTGACTCCGGTTGCCGATAGTTCCTGTCCAGCACGGTTGTCGCGGGCTGCCACGCTTCTGCACGATAAACATTACGACGATGCTGCTGACGTGGTGAATCGTTTGCTTGTCAATGATCAACACAACGGCTCGCTTCATTTCTTGCTCGGATTTATTGAGCAGCAACGCGGAGACTGGGACGCCGCCTTTGACCACTACACGGAATCGAAGCATCTTGAGGCTGATTTTGTCGAAGTTCATAACCGTCTCGCGCTGACGTTTTATCAGGCTGATGACGGAGACAATGCCATCGGCGAAGCGCGCACTGCGCTGAGTATGGATTTCGACGATGGTGACGCTTATCGCATGCTCGGGCTGGGACATTATGCAAACCAGCAGTACGAGGCCGCGGTTAACGCCTTCCAGGAATCACTCACTCGAGATCCGGACAATGCCGATGTGTATTACGAAATGGCGGTCGCGGTCCGCGACCAGGGCTCGACAGATCAGGCGGTCGAACTTATTCGTAAATCGATTGCGCTAAAGCCGCAGCATTGGCAGGCGCACAGCACGCTCGGAGCGCTGCTGGGCGAGCAGGCGAAATACAAAGAGGCGATTGCCCAGCTGAACGTGGCCAAGAAGTTGTCGCCGGATGATCCCTCGGTTCGAGAGAATCTGGCCGGCGTTTACTACAGCAAGGGTGATTTCGATCTCGCCATCAACGAATATGGCGAACTTTTTAAATCTCGTCCGGATTGGCGTCGCGGGCACGATTCATTGGCCCGCGCCTACATGGCGAAGAATGAGTACGCGCTTGCCGCCGCCCAGTTGAAACTGGCGGTCCAACAGAACCCGAGCAGTGCCGGTGAGCATCGAGCGCTGGGACAGTTACTGCTGCTCTCAAACGAACTTCAGGATGCAGCACGCGAGCTGCGCATATCGGTGCAGCTGGATCCGAATTCCGGAACTTCTCACTACTATCTCGGCACAGCTCTGATCGAACTGCAACAGGGCCCGGCGGCGCTGACAGAATTTCAACAAGCGGTACGCATTGAGCCCACTGCGGAGCATCATTTCGCCCTGGCGGCGTGCCTTATGAGTCTGGGTAAAGACAGCGATGCGCTGGCAGAAATGGAAGCGGCGTCGCGGCTCGATCCTGATAAGAAGCTCTACAACGCGCGCAGGGAAGAGTTGCAGCGCCTGATGAAGTCGAACAGCATTCGTTAGTGGTGTGCGTAGGCAGGCAGTGGTTAGAACCTAAATCAGTTGCGGGGGGCAGTATGAATTCATCGAATGGTTCGGGCAGTGGATATGGCGTGGCTCCGGCGCGAGAGCGCGATAGCCGAGCGGCGCAGCAGCACAACATTCTTGCCGGGGTCGCGGTCGCACCCAGGCAGGTTGGATACGGCATGCCCTGCGCTCATTGCAAGACCTACTACACCGCCGATCTGAGTGCATGCCCAGTGTGCAAGTCTCCGCAGCGCGTTTCGCCCGTCGAGCCACTGGCGCAGGTTGA
>QHZW01000352.1 GCA_003224815.1 Acidobacteriota bacterium
GACCGTGCTGCTAGAAATCCCACTTGTCATTGGCCGGGGTCGAAGCGGCAAGCCATTCGCGTTGCGCGACGCCTGCCCGCACCGGGGCATGCCGCTCTCTTGCGGTCAATTCGATGGTGAGCGAGTCGAATGCAGTTATCACGGCTGGCAGTTCGACGCGCGCACCGGGCAATGTCGGCTGGTTCCGTCGGTCACAGCGGATCAAAATCTCAAGGTAGATCGCATTTACGCAGGGAATTACGCCTGCGAAGAACACGAGAGCTTCGTTTGGGTTTTCATGCCTGATCCCGGGCCGCCCGGGGCAGGGTCCACTACGCGTGCGGAACCTCCGTTAGAGTGTCCACGCATTCCGACGTTTAGCGAGAAATACAAGACTGCATATCTTACGGCGGATCTGCCTTGTTCGGTTGATCACGGCATCATTGGGTTGATGGACCCTGCACATGGGCCCTTTGTGCATCAGGCATGGTGGTGGCGCAGCCGGCACAGCATTCACGAGAAGCACAAGCAGTTTGAGCCGATTCCGAACGGCTTCCGCATGAGCGCGCATACGCCAAGTTCGAACAGCGCGCCCTACAAACTGCTGAAGCTCTATGCCGATGCCGATTCGATCACCACGACCATTGATTTCGTTTTGCCGAATTTGCGCTACGAAACCATCAGAGCAGGGAAGTACTGGTTCTCATCTTTGACAACTGTGACTCCGATCACGCGAGATCATTGCCGCATTGATGTGGTCGCTTGCTGGAATCTGTTCCGCTGGTTTCCGTTTGCGCCGTCGCTGCTCAAATTTGTGTTCGCGAAATTTGTCGAACAGGACCGCCGAACAATGGAACTGCAGAGCGAAGGACTAAAGACTAATCCGCATCTGATGTTGATTGACGATGCAGATCGTCCCGCCAAGTGGTATTTCGGATTGAAGGCCGCACACCTCGAAGCCAAACGCAGCGGGGGAGAGATGAAGCATCCGATGAGCGGGCCGGTTACGTTGAAGTGGAGGAGTTGAGTGGTTCGCTGCAACTATTAATAGAGCCATTCATGCTCGGGGTCTGGCCTATCACTCGCACAACATTTCGCCGGCTGCAATCCCGGTTGACGACTTTCTATCTTTGCAGTGTTTCCCCTCACTGTGATTGACAACCATCGTCCTCCCTTTGCTTCTGTGCGTTGCACGATGGCTACCGCGTCAGCAAAACGCTGCCTCGAATCAGCGAACTGGCCTTGGCAAGACAGCTTTCCATTGTATTGAAGGTTCAGGTGTAGTGTTCCACCTGGTTCCAGGCTGAGAACAATCAGTTTGTACCATCCGGTTTCAATCAGGAGGAAACTGATCTCCCTGAGCGTCTCATTCGATACTGTCAGGTCTCCGGTCTCCGCGATCGACCCGTCATTTGTAACGTTTCCAAGCTCGTAAATAGATTCGGATCGAAAACGCGGGTTGGAATACAAATTTCTGAAGTCATTGTCTAAGAGATCGCCTGTGTAAAGCAATTTGTGGTACACAACCTTATCCCCGTTCCGATATGCGCTAAGGAACACAGCTCTTTCATCGGATGGAAATTGTCGCGACTGAGTAATTTCAACCCTGTATTGCTGATGTGGGGAAACGGTTGAGAACAAGGCGTGCTCGTAAAAGTGACTGACAATCAGAATGGCGACCACAATCGCGCCGAAAAGCCCCAAGCTTATGAAAGGCCGCTTCACCTAGCCTCCCGCAACAACAAGTCCAGAGCCAGAACGTCCTTTGGACGCTCGACGAGCACACCATTGATCGCGCCCCTCACTGTCCGCTGGCCACCTTCTCTTCCGCGACCAGCCAATCGAGTGCTTCTTCCCGCGTTCTGAACGTTGGCAAATCGCGTTGTGAGAAGGCCTTCAGGTTGTCGTAAAACACCTTAGGCATGCCCTCGGTTCCCACCCATGCCGAGCGCTTGATGTGCGGCCGGTCGAATACCGTTGCTTGTTTAAGCGTTTCGACCGCGGACTTATCGAACTTTGACCCGGTGAAGTCTGCAAGAAGAAGCACCGACCCGCGTGGCTCGGAGGACACGTAGCTCGGAACCAAGCGGCCGATTTCGATCATCTCAGCCGGAGTGCAATTGGTGACGTCGACCAGCAGAATCTGCTGGCCGTGATGATCGACAAACCGGATTCGCTCTTCCATGGGGACACTCCTTGGACAGGAAGGCAATCACGAAGCATGGGCCCGCCGGAGCAGGCCCGTCGATCAACTACATTTTCATGTCCTTCTTCATTGGCTTCTTCGTGCCCGCTTTCAATGCTTCTTCCGGCGAAATTTCTTTGCCATCCTTGTCCACATAATGAATGTCGAACGCGCCTGAAGGATTGATGAAGAGTGTGCAGGCAGCAATGCAGGTGAACTGGTGAGCGTTCTTTCCGGGAAGGCTCAGATAGTCGCCGCCGTGCAAAGACGTGGGCTGACCGTCTTTCATCGACACTTTCGCACTGCCGGAAACGATCATGAGTTGTTCGTCGGCAGTGTGCCAGTGCCAGGGAACTGTGCAGCCGGCCGTGGATTTAGCCAGAATGACGGAAGCTCCTTTGGAGGGATCCCCATTCTGTACTGAGCCGGTCATGCATTTAGGAAGGCCGGGGAAGTTGACGAACTTGCTGTTGGCCCGGCCGGCATAGACCATTTTGTCTTCAGCGTTGGCAATCTGAAACGCGAATCCAAAAACGAAAACTGCGGAGAGTAAACAATATCCGGCGAAACGCATGCGCATCCTCCTGAGTTGGACTTGCGCAGGGGAGTATAGCAGAGCAGCAGCTTGTGGCACCCGCCGTCCTGGCGAAGTGCCGGTTTACACTCCGACAGGCTGTTTGTTTGCGACCGGCACGGGAGTCAGCCACTTAAACTTGTCGGCTTTTTCGCCGCGAACAATGGCAAAGAACTCGCGCTGTAGTTTGCGCGTGATCGGGCCGACCGAGCCATCGCCTACCGATATTCGGTCAACAGAACGAATCGGCGTGATTTCGGCAGCCGTTCCCGTGAAGAAGACTTCGTCCGCGATGTAGAGCATTTCACGCGGTATGCCCGCCTCGGCTACAGGAATTCCCAAATCGCGGGCGATTTTGAGCACTGAATCGCGAGTGATTCCAGGCAGCACCGAGTTCCCGAGTGGCGCAGTCTGGAGTATGCCATTGCGTACGACGAAGATATTCTCGCCGGATCCTTCGCTGACGTATCCGTTCGTGTCGAGTGCGATGCCTTCGACGTAGCCGTTGGCCATCGCTTCCATGCGAATCAATTGCGAGTTCATATAGTTCGCGCCTGATTTTGCCAGCGCTGGAAGTGTATTGGGCGCGATGCGCGTCCAGGAAGAGACGCAGACATCGACGCCGGAATCGTCCTGCGTCAGATACTTGCCCCAGGGGTAGTTCACGATGTAAGCCTCAACCGGGCAGTGATTGGGCGAGACTCCGGCATCGCCGTAACCGCGAAAAATAATTGGGCGCAGATAGCACGGCCAAACACCGTTCGTCTTGACGAGGTCAACCATGGCTGCGATCAGTTCATAACGCGTGAAAGGGACGTCCATGCGGTAAATTTTGGCGGAGTCGAGTAGGCGCTGGATATGCTCTTCGGCGCGAAAAATCGCCGGACCCGAAGAAGGCGTGTAGCAGCGCACTCCCTCGAATACCGACGAGCCGTAGTGAACCACGTGCGACATAACGTGAATATTCGCGTCTTCCCAACGGATGAACTTGCCGTTATGCCAGATCTTTTCAGTCTTTTCCAGCGCCATGAGAACTCCTGGGGACGCCCGGTCGCCCGGGAGACAAACATCCCTCTAGCTGATTATAACGTGGCTGAGAAGACGGATTGTCTATTCGGTGTCTACGACGTTGTACGTTATTTCGGCCAAAGCCATCCGAACGTGCCGGCGGTCAGCAGACCGTAAATCAGGCCGTCCAGCATGTGCTTGAAGGTGACGCCCCAATTTTCGCCCTTCCAGATTGCGTCCTGAACGAATGCGAGGGAGTATGCCGCAAAAGCAAAAGTTCCGGCCACTCTAAAGACTTCCAGATACTCGGTTCCGGGCGTGCGTGTGCGACTGGTCAGATATGCGGTAAAGAAACTGATCACAACGCAGTAAACAAACCACTGCGCGAGAAATTTCCCCATCGTGGGCGCGCCGCTTGGTCTAACGGTGAGCAAGCCGACAGGACCTCGTTTGAACTTCTCAATTGTTTCGGGAGATTTCATGTCTTTGTGAGAACAAAAGGGCAAGATGTAACCGCGGCCAGCCGTCACACCAGTTGCGCGTAGTATGTCGAGCACCTTTTCTTCATCCGGCAACTTACGGTAGTCATTCTTGTGGATTGGAATGGCCATGTGGATGATCGAGCTGGCGATGAAAACGATCACAGCTGAAAGCAAGATAGGAAGCCAGAGAGCGGTCAAGGAGACCATCGTTGAACCCCTTCGCGAATCTAGATTGTGACTTGCTGCGAACGCGCCAAAGCCTACCTACGCAAACCAGAGTAGTCAATCGGTTTCGTGGCTCTGATCAAGAATCTGCCTCTTGGCCCATTGCGCAGCCTCGGCCACATCGGGATCGGAGTCATTGATCGCCCTCTCCACAACCGCGAGCTGTGAATGATCCTTCGCGTTTCCGATGGCGATGATCGTATTCCTGCGCAAGCCGCTGCGCTTGGCACGTTTGACAGGGGAGCCGCGGAATTTCTGCCGAAATTCCTCCTCGGAAATCTCTGCCAGCCACGCCAGCGCGGGATTCACCAGGCCCTCGCGCGGCTGGAACTCAGGCTTCTCAGTGGCAGGCGCTTTACGATTCCAGGGACAGACGTCCTGGCAGATGTCGCACCCGAAGACGTTCGAACCAATTCCTTCTCGCAGGTCTTCGGGCAGGGGGCCACGCTTTTCGATTGTGAGGTAAGAAATGCACTTGTTGGAGTCGAGTTGGTGTGGCGCCACGAACGCCTGAGTTGGACAAGCGTCAATGCAACGAGTGCACGTTCCGCAACGGTCGGACGCGGGCACATCGGGGGTCAGTTCAAGCGAAGTGACGATGACGCCGAGAAACAGCCAAGAGCCGATCTTCTGATTGATCAGGCAAGTGTTTTTCCCGAGCCAGCCGATTCCGGCGTATCTCGCGAACACACGTTCCAGGACCGGACCAGTGTCAACGTATGAGCGAGTTTCAATGCTCCCGTTTGCAACCTGTTTGAGTCTGGCTTCAACTTCTCGTAGTCTTCGCAGAACTGATTCGTGATAATCCTCGCGGCTCCATGCATAACGTGAAATCCAGCCGTGGCCGGGAGATTTGACCGCGATTGAGTAAGGAAGAGCGGTGTTGTAGTTATCAGGAAAGTGCGCGAGTTCGGGAAAATGCACAACTGGCGCGACGCCGCACAGGTCAAAGCCAACGTTCGCAGCAACGGATTTGATTTGTTCGGAGGTGCGCACAGCCGAATGCTATTGTTTCACGGCATCTATTCCGAGTGAATGGGCTGTAGCGTGATAACGCTTAGCAATACGCACGTATGGTGGTGTGCGGTGTGTGCTCCAAAGAGTGTTCCGGACACGGTTACGCTTTTTCCAACCAGATTCCGATATCTCTTGTACATCTCAGGGTCGAGAACGAGTTGCACTCGTTTGATGTTTGTCTGCGCGGGATTGAGGTCAGGCTCGGACTTATCCTGATTGACGCATCTCGGGAACTCCAGCTTTAGGAACCAGTACGTTTCGGCTTTGTCCCGCGTGCGAACGTTTTCGTATTTGGCCGGCACTGGAAAACTCATACGAGTCAAGATGCCGTGCAAGGTTACACGAGTGGAATCGTATGAGAGGCAACCAGCCGCTTGGCCCTGTGCGCGAGACGGAACTAATGCCATTACGACAAGTGCCGCGAACAGGGTTCGTAAAGTGAATCGGCCGATGCTTACGGGATCACCGAAAAATTAAAATCCCAACTTTTTCACTTCCTCGTTATAGTACTTGCGGTAGAGGATATCCCACTCCTGGCTGCCTTCAAGGATGGTCCGCTTCTGGCTCTCGATTTTCTGTCGGGCGGATTGATCAATTTTCGCTTCCTGATTCAGCAGGTCTTCAACGATCTTGCGCACTTCAAGCCGGATAGTATTGCGGTCTTCCAAAAAATCGACCTCATCGATTCCGGCAAGAGCGTCAGTTACGACGTGCGCGACTTTGTTGGCTTTGTCGCGGCTGATCCTCATAAGACCGCCTTGTACTTGCGCACGAGTTCATTTTTCACCTTCCGAAACATTTCCTGATAGTCGGCACCGGTGTTGCGCATTTCGTCCGAATAGGCCTCAAGAATGACCCTGACTTCGTCATTGATTCGGTCTTCCAGAGAAAGCTCGTCCAGCATGGCCGCGTGGACTTTCTCCGTAACTGCAGGCAAAGACTTGGTTTCTATGAAATCTGCAGCAGCCAGTCTTTTAACGGTTTCGCGGGCGAGATAGCCCACATATTCTTTTGAAAGCAGCATGTGCGATTAGAAGTGCGGCGTGAAAAAAATAGTTTAGCACACAGCTAACCGGGTACACCGAGCGCACTTAAGCGATCCGCTGAGGCCGTCGTCGTGCCTTTTGTACCCTTTACCTTTTCCGCCTAAATCCTGAGAATATCCTCTGGTAATGACGGAGAATCATCAGGGCGGGGAGTTCACGTTATCGGCGGCGATTCGCCGCTACTTCGACGTCGGCTTGTATCTGCTGATTTTCACCGGATTCGGCACCTTAGCTTCAACCGGCCGGCTGGATTTTCCAACTGTTCTTCTGGTCACGGCGGCGTTGCTGTTTCGCGGATACGTTCTTGCGCGCCGCAGGACCGTGCTGCTTTCCGAGCGCTGGACAAATCTGCTGACCATTGCCTGCGTTGGTTTTTACATCGCCGACGAATTTGTTATCAGCAAAACCTTCATCGGCGCGATTGTACATCTGGTGCTCTTGGTCATGCTGATCAGGCTCTTCTCTGCCCAGCGTGACAGAGACCACTACCTGCTCGCAGCCCTCGCGTTTGTGATGGTGCTGGCCGCCGCCGTCCTGACCGTGGACAGCACCTTCTTGTTTGCGCTGGCTGGATTCGTCTTGGTGGGCGTCGCAACTTTTGTGCTCATGGAAATGCTGCATGCGGCGCGGCACTCGCCGGTCCAAGCACGAGAGCCCTCTGTGCATCATGCGTATCGTAAGTTGTCATTTGCAATTGCGGCTGTGGCTCCGATGCTGCTGGTCTTTATCTTCGTCTTAGCGGGAATGATCTTCTTTATACTGCCGCGCGTTTCAGCGGGCTATATGAGCGCGTACACAGGTGGCAACGATTTGGCCAGCGGTTTCTCTGATCGCGTGGAGCTCGGTAGTATCGGACAAATTCAAAAGTCAAAAACTGTCGTCATGCATGTCCAGATCGATGGCGACAGTGCCGGAGCCTATCAGTTCAAATTGCGCGGCGTAACCCTGAATCACTTCGACGGCCGGAGATGGTCCATTACTCGCGACAAGACATTGCTCATGCGCGGACATGACGGAAGCTTCAATTTGCAACGACAGGAATCGTCGTCCGAAAAGGGCCGGCTACTTCATTACCGAGTCGCAATGGAGCCGCTGCTGAGCGATGTTTTCTTTTTGCTGGCAACGCCGAGAACGCTCCAAGGAAACTACCGTACGCTGGCGGAAGACGGCGAAGAAGATGTTTTTGATCTCGACAGCGAACATCCGGTGACCCGTTATGAGGCAGATTCAATCATCCGCACTCCACTGCGCAAGAGTTTACAAGAGGAGAACTCCGGGCACGCGCCGGAAATTTCAAAGCAGTACTTTCAGTTGCCTCCGCTTGACCCCAGGATCCAAAAGCTCGCGCTCCAGATAACCGGCCCGGTCTCAGCTCCGCTGGACAAGGCGTCCGCCGTTGAGACTTACCTGCGAATGCATTACGGTTACACTCTGCAACTGCCGCAACAGGCATCGCAGGACCCGATCAGCGACTTTCTTTTTGCGCGCAAAGAAGGGCATTGCGAGTATTTTGCTTCGGCAATGGCGGTGATGCTGCGCTCAATTGGCATCCCGTCGCGGCTTGTGAACGGTTTTTCTGGCGGGGAGTTCAACGACCTTACTTCCCATTACGTGATTCGCGAAAGCGACGCGCACTCGTGGGTCGAGGCTCACATTCCGGGACAAGGCTGGATGGAATTCGATCCCACACCTTCCGCCGCGGTCCAGCCTCACAGCCGCTGGGGGCGTTTTCTGCTGTACATGGACGCAATGAGTTCGTTCTGGCGTGATTGGGTCATCAACTACGATCTCGGTCACCAACTCCGGCTTACCCAGGACGCAAGCCGCGGCAGCCGCGAACTGGTTAGTCACGCGCAGTCATGGACTATCGGCAAGTACGAGCAGACGTTAGCGTGGGCGCGTCGCGTGCAGGGAAGGATCGGCGGGTCGGCGGTGAAATGGGTGCTGAGGGCTTTTGTGGCTCTCTTAATTCTGTTGTGCGCGGCAACTACGCCGCGACTGCTTGCTTTCACGCGCAGATTACAGATTGTTCGTCGCCCCGGCAAAGCCCCGCAGGTCGCTGCCAGCCTCTGGTATCAGAAGATGCTGGGCACATTGGCACGGCGTGGATGGAAGAAGTTGCCAGCGCAAACTCCGGAAGAGTTCGCTTCCGCGATTCGAGACGAGCAACTCAAGAAGCAGGTCACGAGCTTCACCGAACATTACGAGAATGCCCGCTTCGGTGGTTCAGTGGACGAAGCATCTCGGCTGCCGGAAATCTACGAAGAGATCAAGCAGGCACGCTGATATACCGTCTAGAAACGAAAGACCGCCCCGCCGCCAACGTAGTAGTTGTGCTGGCGTGTATGCGCTGTGTTGACATTGATCGGCGGCTCGCCGGTCCATATATCACGCGCTTCAAAACGA
>QHZW01000338.1 GCA_003224815.1 Acidobacteriota bacterium
TGGCGAAAATCTATAGAAACTTCAGAATGCGCAGGGTGGAGAACTAACACATGTCGGAGGCTAGGCACCTTCTGATTATCTGGTTGCTTCAGCAAGCCCCAACAGGTTGGGGTTGAGATCCCTCGCTCCCCGAATCTGCTCGTACATAGTTGATCTGTGAGCGGTCCCGAAGCCAAGGAGTGTCTGAAATGCGGCCGCCGGCGTCTTGCGACGGTTGTGCCGAAAGACGAATTCATCGAGGTAAACCTGAAGTTGGTCCTTGCTCACTCCGTGGTAGGTTCCGATCAGCCACTGTTGTAGGTTTCCAATCGCCCGATCGGCAAGCGGGACAGCGGACTTCGCGCCTTTGCGCAACTGCGACCGGAGAGGTTGGCTACGGGCGACATGTTTAAAACCAGCCTCTAACAGACCTGAGAAACTTTTAAGGCCGTCCGTATAGATAGTGGCCCCAGATGCAACGTGCTCGGTGAGAAACGACATGATGGTGACGGCCTTGAAGTCGGGAATCACGTTCATGCGGACTCGACCCGAAGCTTTGCCGCGCTTTTCAACCGCCACTAGGACAAGAGCTGCCCTTCGTTGCTTGAGCTGTCGGCTCCCCCGGAGGCCAGCTTGTTCACCACCAATCCACGTCTCATCCACCTCTACCTCGCCGCGTAGAGGTTCCCTAGCCGCATTCACCATCGCCCGGCGGAGTTTGTGCAGCATCATCCATGCGGTCTCGTAGCAGGTCAGGCCCAGTTGACGCTGCAGAAGCAGGGCGGACACGCCGCGCTTGTCAGTGGTCATCAGATACACGGCCCAGAACCAGTAGGTCAGAGGAATCTTCGTCCGATGGAGGATAGTTCCAGATGTCAACGAGACCTGATAGCGACATTTGCAGCATTGATGGCGCAGCTGGTTTACCAACTCATAGGCTCTCGTATGCCCGCATCGCGGACACGTGAACCCATCCGGCCACCGACAAGCTGCCAGATATCGCTGGCAGGCTTCCTCCGTGGCAAAGTCGGACTGAAACTGGCGGAGCGTCTTTGGGAATGACGGTCGGGGCACGCCTCCACACTACCTATTGGGGCTTGCTGAAGCAACCAGATAATCAGAAGTCAACTAGCAAGTAATGCATTGCCGAGTTGCGCCTTCGTCACTGACAAGAATCCCTTATAGATCTCGACTTCTTCCGGGGGTCAATATTCGGTGATCATCACTGGCACACGCCGATAAGGAAAACACAATGCAAGTCAGCAGCGTTAAAAAGGAGACGGTCGCATCACAAGGCTTGATTTTGATTGGGATTCTATTATTTCCAGAACAGTGGAACTGCAAAAAGTCTTTACTCGATGCATGTACGCGCCTCACTTCGGACCTCGTAGTCTATTTCGTGGTCAGTGGCGCGATTCCGGTGAGCAGCGACCGTTGCTTTTCAAACAAGATCTCCAGTCCCTTGCGCGCCAGCAGCATCATGCTTTGTAGCTGTGCTTCGTCGAATACCTGACGCTCGGCGCTGGCTTGCACCTCGACGAATCGATTGCTTCGGGTCATGACCAGGGCAGCGGCACCGTTGTCAATGTTCCCGCTTCCACCAATTTCTGGGCAGCGAGCCCGAGCGCCACAAAGCCGCCGGTGATCGCCGCTGTCCGTGTGCCGCCATCGGCCTGGATTACGTCGCAGTCGATCAGAATGGTGCGTTCGCCAAGCTGTTCCATGTCGGTCACGGCCCGGAGAGATCGCCCAATCAGCCGCTGAATTTCGTGAGTGCGGCCTCCGATTTTTCCACGCGCCGCTTCGCGCGGGCTTCGCGTCAGCGTCGAACGTGGCAGCATGCCGTATTCAGCGCTCACCCATCCGCGGCCGGAATTACGGAGGAAAGAGGGAACAGTTTCTTCGACTGAGGCGGTGCAGATCACGCGAGTATTTCCAACTTCAATTAGGGCCGAGCCCTCCGCGGTTGCAATGTAGTCAGGAATAATGTTGACCGGGCGCATCTGGTCAGGTGCACGGCTATCAGAGCGATAGAACATGAATGGATTTTAGCAGCGCACGACTTGTGTTCGCGGAAACCGGACCGCCACAACATATTCACGCACTGCGTCTTCTTGCCTCCAACGTGAACAGCGCGTGCAAGGCTCTGTCCAACTGCTGGGCCTCCCGGGAGTCGGTATCCCGAATTTCGTCCAGGCGCCGGTGGATGGCTCGGCGTGCCACCTCAATTTTGATGTTGAGTTTGCTCGGATCGGATTCGGACAATGCGGCCGTGTAGAGCGCTTGCCAGTTCGCGTCGGACATACTGCCTCCCGGGAAAAGACGAACGCGGCGGGATGATTATAGCTGACGAGAAATCGGGCATTCCACAGGAGTTGCACAGGATTTAATTGATAACAGGCGCGGAATGCCGATTACCTGGATTGCAACTGCTTGGCTAATTCGGCCACTGAAGCAACATCGTAGATCCCCGAAAAATCGGCGTGACCTGCCAGTGTTTCCTGCTCTTTTCCATTGACAAGAATTTTCACCTGAGTCAAGTCAGGAACATTCGTTGCCAGGGTCTCAATCATGGAGGCGACCATCAGCTCCTCCGCCAGCACGCCGGAAATTTCGCCGTCCACAAATGCGGAGTTCACATCAACGACTGCCAATCCAGGATCAACCAGAAACACACTACGCACTTCGGCGCCCGGCTGCAGAGGATGTGGAGAATTCTTGCTGATGCAAATTTCTGTGAGACTCCGCAGCACTTCTTCTGCGCGTTCCTGACGGCTCGACGAAGCTGGAACCGCAATTGATTGCGCTCGCAATGTCCCCGATGAATCGTAGGCAAGCCAGACCGTTATCTGCTCACTAGGTCCTGAAGGCGGGGGGCCGACGTGTTGAGGAACTCTTTCGAGATTCGGCTGCAGAGTTTCGCGTTCTCTCAACTCCAAGACGTACACAAACATCCCGATCGCCAGCAGGACCAGAATCACGGTCGTGAATAGAAGCTGGCGCGACATCAGGGCGCAGCCGTTCTTGACCGGAGCATGGGCACAACCGCTGCGATTGCATTCGCCAGAGCCGCGCAGGTCATCTGCTGGTAGTCGGTTGATGTTAGTTGAGAGACGTTGCCAGTCGTTGGTGCGAATTCAAAAGCTAATGCGGGAACGTTGACGTTGTTTAGCGGTCGAAGCGGCGCTAACAAAGCGCGAACCGGAAATCCGGTCTTCCGTATAGCGGAAGCCAGTTCTTGCTGTGCCCACAAGCTCTTTGTAGCACTGCCCGCCTGCGCAGCTTGCCAATTCACGAAGGGACCGCGACTATCTTTCCACGAGAAGGGCATCGCGGCAAAAATGCTTACGCCCGTTCCGAGAGAGCTCGCATGGACGGCAATGTAAAGAACCGGGTGTACAGAATTGACGGTTTCGGCGCGTTGATCGGCACTTATTGTAACGTCGTTATCCCGAATGATTTGCGTCGATATTCCGCGTGACCCAAGTTCCTGGCGTAGCCGGCGCGCAAATACCAGGGTCACGTCTTTTTCCGGGACCGCGGGATTCAGCATTGCGCCCGGTTCGCTGCCGCCGTGAGCGGCATCGATCATGACTACAGCCGGGGCTGGCGGTGCAGGTTGCAGCGGTGCCGCAGGCTGCACGATTTGGGTGGAAGAATTCTGAGTACCGTTTTGCGCCAGCGTCGAATCCGGAAGTATCGCCGCAAGCAGCGCTCCGATGACCAGGCTTCGCGCATACCTACTCCAGCGCATAAATCGTTAAGCCGCTGAGCAGTTTGGGATAGAAATCGGTTGATTTTTGCGGGAGTACCTCGCCAGCGAATGCAATGTCGCGCACCTGTGCCATACGCGCCGGATTCATGAGGAAGGCAACGTCGGCTTTTCCCTCACGCGCCATTGCCATGGCCTCCCTGGCCTCGCGAACATAAGCGACATTTGTCTGCTCGCGAATGGCATTCTCAGAAATCCCGAGCGCGCGTTCAAGCAGGCATTTGTGTAACTGAACGACATCGAGCCCTTGCTGTCGCAGTGATACTCCTGCGAAGGCAAAATCCGGAGACTTAGGCCGGCTCAGCAGAAAGACGCGGTCACGCGCGACCGCTAGAAGGGAAGTACCTGTGCAGGCTGCTTCCTTCAGGATTGCTGTCGCTCTCTTTGCATCCAGAGAAGGATCCACTTCATCCACGGTGAAAAACTCTGCGGCATTTACTCGAAAAGTGTCCATCGAAAACGATGGCAACCCATGAACTACCCGATGCGTGGGAAGGATCAGCAACCCTGGACTATCCATGTTTACGAAGGTCATCATTACGAACTCATATACCGACGCAGGATCGGCGTCCGATCCGGCAGACGCGCGCCGCTCATTCCGGTAATTCAACGCGGTTTCGTAACGATGATGGCCGTCCGCAATGATCAATTTCTTGTCCTGCATCGCGCGTTGGACAAGTTCAATGGTTGCTGGATTCGAAATTCGCCAGAGACGGTGCTGCACTCCATATTCGTCGGTCAGTTCTGCAACTGGAGGATTGGCTGGCTGCAAGGCCTTTTCAATTTCAGCAGCCGGATCGGAGTAGAGCATGAAGATCTGGCCAAAATGGGCGCGAGTGGCACGGAGTAGATCGAGCCGGTCGGCTTTGGGTTTAGCTAGAGTCTGTTCGTGCCGGAAGACAATGCCAGCGGCATAGTCCTCGATCTTTCCGAGCGCAATGAATCCATGCCGCTCGATCTGGGCCGTGCCTGTGGGGATGGTAAAAGTTTGGCAATAACGGTAGAGGGACGGCTCCGAATCCTGCAGAAATATACCCTGGCGCCGCCAATCGGAGAAGAAACCCGCGGCCCGGGTATAGGGATTGTCGGCCGGACCGTCTGTGGCAAGCCGCTTGCCAAGAATAATGCGGACCAGGTTATAGGGGTTTGCGGCATAGTAGTGCTCCTGCATCTGGGAAGTGATCTTGTCGTAAGGCTGCGTAGCAGCCTGGGAGACCGCAACCCGAGCGGGATCATAGCGAAGCGCGCGGAAAGGCTTAATATGAGCCATTTTCGGGAACAGCAGATTGTATCAAGCCGAAGAAGTCATCTTCGAGCAAGTGGCGGAACGAAGATGACCTGCCGTAAGCAATCGGGAGCAAACTTTTGCACAACCCGGGAATCCAACCTGCCGATAGATAGATCAGGCTTCGGAAAGGGTTACAAAGATTTGACGAGCCCTCTTCTGACCTGTGCTAACATGCAATCAATTTCGTGGTCCCTTATGACGCGCCAGCACCAGCGCGGGTTTCAGAACACCCTGACCGAGTTTCGGAAGCTATTTCTCTGCGGATTCCGCCCTCCTCCTGCCGGACCGAACAAGTTTTATGCACTCATTGCGGCCTGCGTTCTGGCGATGGCGCCAGCTTTACTCTCGCAAACCTCTGACGTAGATGACATCCATGTGCAGCCCCGGATTAGTTCCGACGCAATCTCAAAGACCACCATTGACAGCGCATTGTCCGACACCGTGCGTCCGCACTCGCCCACCATAAAATCGAAAGTTGACCTGGTTCTGGTGCCCGTCACAGTCACCGATCCCGCCAATCGTTTGGTTACGGGATTGGACAAAGAGAATTTTGAAGTTTACGAAGGCAAAGACCGTCAGGAGTTAAGAAACTTCTCCAGTGAAGACGCACCGATCTCGCTCGGCGTCATTTTCGATATGAGTGGCAGCATGTCGAGCAAGATCGAGCGGGCCCGCGAAGCCGTCATACAGTTTTTTAGGACCGCCAATCCGCAGGACGAGTTCTTCCTTATTACCTTTGCGGACCGTCCTGAAGAGATTTCCGACTTCACTCAGTCGATTGACGACCTGCAAGGCAAGCTGGTCTTTACTATTCCGAAGGGCCGAACGGCATTGCTGGACGCAATTTACCTCGGCGTAAGCAAGATGCGGGAGGCGAAATATCCTAAAAAGTCTCTCCTCATCATCTCCGATGGTGGTGACAACCACAGCCGCTACACCGAAGGCGAGATCAAGTCTTTGGTGAAGGAAGCCGACGTAATGATCTACTCCATCGGCATATACGATCATTACTTCCAAACCGAAGAGGAACGCCTGGGGCCGCAATTGTTGGGGGATGTTTCCGAATTGAGCGGCGGCCGCGCCTTCACCATCGATAATCCTAATGATTTGGGAGATGTAGCTACAAAAATTGGGATTGAGCTACGCAACCAATATGTACTCGGATACCGTCCAAAGAACCCAGGGCACGACGGCAAATGGCATAAAATAAAGGTGAAGCTACTTCCACCTAAGGGATTGCCGCCTCTGCATGTTTATGCAAAAACTGGGTACTATGCGTCTTCGCAATAGACTTCTCCACGCGAAACTAACCGGGCTTATTTTAATTCTCGTGCTAGGGGCGAGCCTCGCCGCACTGTGGGCGCAGTCTGCACCGACGCAGCCCTCGCAAGACAATTCGACGACCACTCAGCCGGGCACTACGGCACCGTCTCAGCAGGCACCAGCAACCAGCACGGCACCTGCGCAGTCGCCGGGAACACAAGTTCCTGCGGGCGCAAATCAACCCGCTGGACAGCCGCCGGCCGGACAGACACCTGGAGCGCAGACACCTGCTCCGGATCAAGGACCAGCGCAGGGACCGAGTGCTACTGACAACGGCACGTTTGTCTTTCGAACTGAAGCCCGTGAAGTAATTCTTCACGCGACCGTGGTAGACGAGAGAAATCGCTTGATCACCTCCCTCACGAAACCGGACTTCACCGTCTTGGAAATCGGGCAGCCGCAGCAAATTGGGCAATTTAAGATGGAAGATTTTCCCGTTGCAATGGGAATTGTGGTCGACAATTCCGGCTCGATGCGCGAAAAGCGGGAAGAGGTCAACAAAGCCGCGCTCAATCTGGTTCGCTCGAGTAATCCTGACGACCAGGTTTTTGTCGTAAATTTCAGCGATGAGTATTTTCTCGATCAGGATTTCACTTCTGACATAAAGAAACTGCAGGCCGCGCTCGAACACGTTGAATCTCGCGGTGGCACCGCTCTTTACGACGCGGTGGTCGCCTCCGCTGACCAGTTGGCGAAGTCGCCTTTGCAGCGCAAAGTTCTTTTTGTGGTCACCGATGGCGAAGACGACGCCAGCCAGGAAAGTCTGGAAGATGCTGTGCACCGTTTGCAGCAGGAGAACGGTCCAGTGGTTTATGCGATCGGGCTTCTCGGCGATGACAAGGCTCGGCGCGCCAAGCGGGCCATGGAAATGCTTGCTGAGCGCACAGGCGGCATTGCCTTTTTCCCGCCGACGCTCGGGGACGTGGATCAGATCAGCACGACTATTGCGCACGACATTCGAAACCAGTACACCATTTCATATCAGCCGAGCACGCCTAAAACTGTCGGAGGCTTCCGGACAATCCACGTAGATGCCCGCGCGCGAGCATACAAGAAGCTCACTGTCCGTACCCGCAGCGGATACTATCCGGGGCAGGAAAAGGCGGCGCGGTAGGGCCACCTCATTGCATGTTCAGATTGCAGATTTCGACTTGCGATTGAGCGGACGAAGGCTTGGGCATGAGGTTCCAAACTGAGATCGCAAATCTGAAATCTGATCTGTCGGGCCATAGATTATTGACCTGCCTGGCCTGCTTCCGTAACCTGTAGAGTGCCTATTTCATCCAGCACCCGCCTGCGCGTTGCCGAAAACATCACTGAACTGGTTGGAGAGACGCCCATGCTCCACTTGCGGCGTCTTGAGCCTGTAGGCGGAAGCGAAGTTTTCGCCAAACTCGAGTACTTGAATCCCGGCGGCAGCGTTAAAGATCGCGCTGCAATCGGCATTATTCGGCAGGCCGTGCGCGACGGACGTCTCACGGCGGGCGGGACAATCGTCGAGGCCACGGCGGGCAACACTGGTATCGGACTCGCGCTCATCGGCGTGAATCGCGGATACGAAGTCGCGCTCTTCGTACCCGAACGATTCTCGGAAGAGAAAGTCATCATCATGCGCGCGCTGGGCGCGGACGTGACGCGCACCCCCGACGATGAAGGCATGCTGGGTGCTATCAGGCAGGCACAAGCGTTTGCAGCCAAGACTCCCGGCGCGTTTATGGCCGGCCAGTTTGAAAATCCTGCAAATCCCGAATATCACTACCAAACCACAGCCGAAGAAATTTTTGAGCAGATGGAAGGCCGGCTTGACGCAGTTGTCATTGGTTCCGGCACAGCGGGCACCTTCACTGGCGTCTCACGTTTTATGAAAAAGAAGCTGCCCCATGTGCTGACGGTAGCGGTTGAAACGCAAGGCTCAGTGCTCGGTGGTGGCGCTCCCGGTAAACACAAAGTCGAAGGCATAGGGGCAAGCTTCGTTCCGAAAAACTTTGATCCGTCAGTTTGCGATGAAATTCTGATGGTGAGCGACGAAACCGCTTTCAAAACTGTAAACGATCTGGCGGCTAAAGAAGGCGTGTTTTCCGGATCGAGCGGCGGCGCCAACGTGTTTGCATCAATACAAGTCGCGAAGAGGCTGGGAGCAGGGAAGCGCATCGTAACTGTAATTCCCGACTCGGCCGAACGATATTTGTCGAAGAAGATTTTCGAGGGCGGAATTTGAAGAACAAGTTATCGCAATCCCGTTTTTCCACGCGCGCCATTCATGATGGACAGGAGCCCGATCCCGCTACCGGCGCCGTCTCCGTTCCGATCTACGCCACATCGACCTACGTTCAAGATGAACTTGGCAAGCCGCGTAAAGGTTACGAATACGCGCGCGTTTCAAATCCTACTCGCGATCGGCTGGAGACGAACCTAGCTTCGCTCGAAGGCGGAGTCGCGTCGCGCGTTTTCGCCAGCGGAATGGCAGCGATTAACGCGATCTGCACGATGTACAAGTCCGGCGATCACATCGTGTGTGGCAACAATCTCTACGGCGGCGTACCGCGCCTCTTCGATCAAGTCCTCTCCGGCTACGGATTCGAGTTCACATATGTGGATACGTCCGATGCCCGCAATGTGGAGCGCGCCCTGCGCAAATCCACGCGCATGGTTTACGTTGAAACGCCGACCAATCCACTGATGGCGCTGAGCGACATCTCTGCAATTTCGAAAATCTGCCGCAACAAGAAAGTCGAGCTCGTGGTGGACAACACTTTCATGTCGCCTTATTTTCAGCAGCCGATTGCACTCGGCGCCGACATGGTCGTCCACTCGACCACCAAGTTCCTCAACGGCCATAGCGACGGCCTGGGCGGAGTGGTTGTCTGCACGCGCCAGGAGCAAGCTGAGCAGCTTGGTTTCGTACAGAAGGCAGCGGGCGCGATTCTCTCGCCATTCGAGTGCTGGCTGGTGTTGCGCGGAACCAAGACGCTTGCCGTTCGTATGCTGCAGCATGATTGCAATGGCCGCAAAGTGGCCCAGTTCCTGGCGGGTCACAAGAAGGTGAAGAAGGTCTTTTATCCCGGGCTAATGGATCATCCTCAATACGAACTCGCCAAGAAACAAATGTCAGGTTTCGGTTCGATGATCACCATTGAAACCGGATCTCTCGCTAACGCCGCGCGCATGCTGAAGCGCGTACGGGTTTGCACGCTGGGCGAATCACTCGGCGGAGTTGAAACGCTCATCTCTCATCCTGCGACCATGACCCACGCCGCTCTCGGCGAAAAGGGAAGGGCCGCCATCGGAATCACCGATGGCATGGTCCGCATCTCGGTCGGAATCGAAGATGTCGAAGACATCATTGCCGACATGGATCAGGCCCTCGCCTAATCGGATGGATCGGAGAATCCTGTTCAAGCTGCTACAATCCGGCGCTGATACTGCTCCACTTACCTGATGAAAAAACCATCCTGGAAAGCGCTACTCGTCGCCGGTATTCCATTCATCGCGATGTGCTTCACTGTGCCGCTCTGGGATCGCGTTTACCCCATGGTGCTCGGCTTGCCCTTCAATCTTTTCTGGCTCATGTTGTGGACCCTGCTGACGCCTGTCTGTCTGTGGTGCGCATACCGCTTCGAGGCTTCGCGAGATACGAAGCTGTCTAATACCCAATCCACAGGCCGTGCCCGATGAGCGCCGGCGCGATCGCACTTACCATCATTTGCGTAATCGTTGGTATCGGTTCGTTCGCCGGCTTCTACGCCGGTTCGCGTCACAAGATGGATTTGGAACAGTGGGCAGTAGCCGGTCGCGGCTTCGGGGTCGTTTTTGTCTGGCTGCTGATGGCCGGCGAGATCTACACGACGTTTACTTTCCTTGGCGCAAGTGGCTGGGCCTACTCCCGAGGCGGACCGGCTTTATACATCCTCGCCTACATGCCGCTTGCTTATTCAATCTCATTCTTTGTCCTTCCACCGATATGGGAATTGGGGAGGAAGTATCAACTCCAAACCCAGTCTGACTTTTTTCAACTTCGTTATCGGAACAAGTGGCTCTCCTCGTTCGTCGCTTTGATAGGAGTGATCTTCATAATTCCGTATTTGCAGCTTCAACTGGTCGGGCTGGGGATCATTGTTGAGGTTGCAAGCTTCGATAGGATCCATCGCGCGCCCGCAATGATATGCGCCGCAATTCTGGTTGCAGGATTTGTATTTTTGAGCGGCGTCCGTGGAGTCGCATGGGTGAGCGTGATCAAAGATTTCTTGCTCCTGTTCGCCGCTCTGTTCATTGCATTCGCCATACCGCATATCTACTTCGGCGGCTTTGGTCCGATGTTTGCGAAGCTCGCAGCCGCGAAACCGGGTCACCTGGTAATGCCCGGCGCAACCCGGAACCTGGGACATTCCTGGTATGTGTCTTCGGTGCTTCTGAGCGCCGCGGGTTTCTACATGTGGCCGCAGTCATTTGGCGCCTGCTTCACCTCGCGGAACTCCGACATCTTGAGGCGCAATGCGATTGTTTTACCTCTCTACAACATCACCATGCCGCTGATGTTTATTGTCGGCTGCGCCGCCTTGCTTGTTGTTCCCGGACTACGCGACGGCGATTTGTCCTTACTCACAGTCGTGCGCAAGACCTTTCCCGCCTGGTTTCTTGGCCTTGTCGGTGCAGCCGGAGCGCTGACTGCGATGGTTCCGGCCGCCATTCAAATTTTGACCGCAGCTACGTTGTTTGCGAAAAATCTGATTCGGCCTATTGTCGCTCCCGACATGAGTGATACCCGAATCGCGCGTCTCGCCAAAGTCATGGTCCTCGTGATCACAGCAGCGGCGGTCACCTCGGCCGTTTTCAGCCACGCGACGCTGGTTTCACTTCTGCTCTTAGGATATTCAGGCATTACTCAATTGCTCCCCGGCGTGGTGCTCGGCCTCTTCTCCAAAAGAGTCACGACTTCGGCCATTCTTACAGGCCTCGTCACCGGGATTGCCATTGTCGCCGTCCTGGGCCTCAGCGGCCACGATCCCTTTATGGGTATCAACGCCGGCTTTATCGCGCTCTGCTGCAATATTGCTTTGACATTGCTGTTGACCTGGCTGTCGCCCTCAAAAACGTCGTCGTTTGATCTTGATTTCGAGGCGATCCCATCTCTCTCAAATAGTTCTTCCGCGGAGTACCCAACTTCGTAATTTCTTGATTTTGTATATTTTGGCGAACTCTCTTGTGCTCCTTGTAACTTTGCGAATCTCCCTGGGTTTGAACTGAGCACAAGGCCACAGAGCCTTGGGAAAACGAGAGAGGCGATATGCGACGACGAATTATTGGTTTGCTGTGTTTTGCGGTTTTAGGATCGGCTTTTGCCTTGGGCGCAGACCGCCGGGATGTCCGGCGCGATCTGAGACACGACAGAATTGATCGCCGCACTGATCGGCGTGATATACGTTCAGACAGGCGCGATATTAGGCGCGATCGACATCAACTGCGGCGCGATCTGCGCAATGGAAATTATCGGGCTGCGCGACGTGAGCGCCGCGATATTCGTCGCGACAGGCGTGACCTGAGGAGTGATCACCGCGATCTGCGTTCAGACCGCCGTGATATCCGCCAGGACCGTAGAGATTTTCGAAAGAGCGTCCGGTAAGGAACAAGACCGGTTGAATTTCGAACCCAAGGAACGGCGGCAGCAAATCTGCCGCCGTTCTCTAATCCCTCACACACTCCTCAATCCACGCCAAATAGTCTGCGGTGCCTCTTTCGATTGAAATAGCAATGAATTCAGGCAATTCATAGGAGTGTAGCTTCCGAATTGCTGACTGCACCTCCTCCTGGCGTGCCTTCACAGTCTTGATCACCAGCAGGAATTCCTCCGCAGATTCGACTTTGCCCTCCCATCGGTACACAGACTGAATCCGCGGGATAATGTTGACGCATGCGGCCAATCGTCGTTCCACCAGCGCAGTCGCAATCTTGTTCGCTTCTTCTTGTGATCCGGCGGTACTCAGGACAACCACTTTGTCTGTCATATAAAATCACCGCTGAAAAAAGAGTACTTGTCAGTTGTTAGTTTCCGGTTGCCGGTTCTGAGATTTTTGCATCGAATCCATTCTGTCTAACCCGATCTGGGTCGGCGCAGCAAAAGGTCCTGGTAATGATGCCCACACAAATCAAGTTTGGCACATCCGGATGGCGCGCAGTGATGGCCGAGGAATTTACCTTCGAAAATGTCCGCCGCGCGGTCACCGGTATTGCCCGATATGTCAGTTCGCAAAAATCGCAGGGCGCGCGCGTTATCGTCGGACGCGATCCGCGATTCCTTGGCGAGACTTTCTGCTCCATGGCGGCAGAAATCCTCTCCAGCTATGGCATCACTCCGCTGGTGATTGCCGACGCGGCCCCGACCCCAGCTATTTCCTACGCCGTCATTCGCGAGAAGGCCGACGGCGCAATCAACTTCACCGCTTCGCACAATCCGCCGGAATACAACGGAATTAAGTTCTCTACCCCTGACGGTGCGCCCGCTCTTCCGGAAGTCACGAAACAGATCGAAGCCGAAATCATGGCCGGTAACGGAACGCAGAGAGCTGTGAAATCAAAACCCGAGACACTGGACGCCAAACCTGCATATCTCGCCCGCCTTGCTGAAATCGTAGATTTCACAGCAATCAAGCAAGCCGGGCTGCGCGTAGTCTTCGATCCGTTGTGGGGCGCAGCACGCGGATATTCAGACTCTGTTTTGCGCGATGCTGGTGTCGAAGTGGCGACCGTGCATGACTATCGCGACGTCCTATTCGGCGGACATGCGCCCGAACCTGACGGCCACCTGCTTGAACCTATGCGCGAGAAGATGCGCGAAATGAAGGCGCATATCGGGATTGCGACCGACGGTGACGCCGACCGCTTCGGCATCATGGATCAGGACGGAACGTTTCTCCAGCCCAACTACATCATCGCACTGCTGTTTGACTACCTTGTCGAAAGCCGCGGCTGGAAGAATGGTGTGGGAAAGTCTGTAGCGACAACGAATTTGATTAACGCCCTGGCAAAGTTCCATAACGTCGAGTTGCACGAGACTCCAGTCGGCTTCAAATACATTGGCGAGCTGATCAAAGCCGACAAGATTGCCATCGGCGGCGAAGAAAGCGCCGGCCTCTCCATCCGCTATCACGTGCCCGAAAAGGACGGCATCATTGCAGGCCTGCTTTGCAGCGAAATGGTGGCAAAACGAGGGAAGTCTCTGGGCCAACAACTGAATGAGCTGTTTGCCAAAGTTGGTTCCTTCTATCCAATTAGGGAAAACTTCCGATTGACGCCGGAGGTCAAGGCGAAGTTTACTGAAAAGTTACGTCTTGATCCGCAGAACTTCTCCGGTCAGCGCGTAACCGAAGTTGTACGCAAAGACGGACTGAAACTGGTTCTCGCTGACGGTTCCTGGGTGTGCTATCGGCTGTCTGGGACCGAGCCGGTAGTCAGAGCTTATTCCGAAGCGCCTAGCGAGCACGAGTTACAGAAGCTGAGCGCGGCCGCCAAGCAATGGATTTTCGAGTAGGACTTCCCAAAATTCGCATCCTGCCTTCGCCGGAAGCGCGGTTGCGCTCATTGACCGAACGCGCCGACCACGCGGAAGCGCTCGCCACGCGCGTGCGTTCGCGAGTTGAACCAATACTTGAGAAATTGTTCGTACTTCGTACTCGCCTTGCGACCGTTGCAGTTGGTCTGATTGCAGTCTGGCTCTTCCTGCACGTGACCTTTGGCGCCAATGGCATGGTTGTTTATCGGGCAAAACGCGCAGAGTATCAGCGCCTGCAGAAAGACATCGCCGGATTGCAAAAGGAAAACGCGCAGTACACGCGAGACGTAACCGAGCTTAAGACCGATCCCAAACGTATCGAAAAAGAAGCCCGCGAGCAGTTCCATTATGCGCGCCCGGGCGAGGTGATTTACGTATCGCCTGATCGTCCCGCAACGCCTCCGCCCTCGAACCATAGTGCCCACAAGTGATCCCGGTCTTAACAAACTGAATTGCTGGCTGTGGTATATTTTGGCCGCATCGCTAAAAGTGCTTGCGGCAACGCCGCGCATTCAGGAGGAAATCTGATATGAGAAAGCTATTGCTGATCTGTCTTGCTCTTTCCGTTATGTTCATGTTCGTTGGCGTAACCTTTGCCGCCGATAGTTCGACGGTAAACGGCTGGGTGGCGGATTCCAAGTGCGGAGCCAAGGGAGCAAATGCCAAGGGCGCAGAATGCACCAAGAAGTGCCTGGCCGCCGGAGCCAAGATGGTCGTCGTCACCGACACTGACCAGAAGGTTCTCACGGTTGATAATCCCGACAAGCTAAAAGGACACGAAGGACACCATGTGGCTGTGACCGGCGACGTGAGCGGAGATTCCATTCACGTAAACAGCGTCAAGATGTTGTGAGCTATTGAGTTTTGGAATTGGAAGGGCGGCGAGAGCCGCCCTTTTTATTTTTGGGAAACTAGTCGGACGTCTGCAAGCTACGATACTGCCCACCCGACCAGTAGTACAGCACACTGGCTTTTTTTCGATCGATTCGACATCGACTGCGTCCAATTTGATGTCGACGGATTCTGTTTGTTCGAAATCAGAGAATTTTCCGGGCTTTGCTCTTGAAATCACCATCCCTGCTGCACTCTGAGTGTCATTGTTATCCAATAAATCAAACTCGTAAGTGTCTCGAGAGTTTTTTTTAGCAATCAGTAGCTTGTAACCGCCCGCTGGATTCGATTCCCTTAGGAGCAGTAGAGCGTATGAAACCGCTGAGGGATCTTTAAAGTGGCCAACAGCAATACCCGGGCACTCTTTGGGGTGGGCTTCCAACCAAAGTTGATGATCGTCAGTGCCTAAGTCTGAAACCTCTTCAGGTCGCCAGCCTGGGAACTTTGCGTGCATTTGATCAAGCAACGATCGGGGAGGAGCTGTCGAGTAGGCCCGTGACTCTTGGGCCAATGCTGGTAACGGCATCGCGACTACGATCCCAATAATAACGAGGACCAGCAGACCTTTATGCCAGGAGTTCCGCAATTTATCTGACCACGCCTTCCAGCGGCGAACTTGCGGTCGCATACAGCTTCTTCTCCATGCGTCCTGCCAGGTACGCTTGTCTTCCGGCAATCACGGCATGCCTCATCGCTTCCGCCATGAGCACAGGATCTTCAGCATTGGCAATGCCGGTGTTCATCAGCACGGCATCCGCACCGAGTTCCATGGCGACAGTTGCATCAGAGGCCGTCCCAACACCCGCGTCAATGATCAGCGGGACGCCGGTTATAACCTCACGCAGTATCTGCAGATTGGCGCGGTTCTGAATTCCCAAACCGCTGCCGATCGGCGCACCGAGAGGCATAATCGTAGCGACACCCGCGTCCAACAGTCGCTTGGCAAAAACGACATCATCCGAGGTGTAGGGAAGCACCGTGAATCCTTCCTTCACCAATACACGCGCGGCATCAAGCGTGGCTTGAACATCCGGATAGAGTGTCGCCTGATCGCCAATCACTTCAAGCTTTACCCAATCAGAGATGCCGACTTCGCGTCCCAGTCGCGCGGCTCGAATGGCTTCGTCAGCCGAATAGCATCCGGCCGTATTGGGCAGCAAGAAATACTTCTTCGGGTCGATGTAGTCGAGCAGCGACTCTTTGCTGCGATCCAGATTTACCCGCCGCACGGCAACAGTGACGATCTCGGCTCCGCTCGCCTCCAGCGCACGCGCCGTCTCCTGAAAAGACTTGTACTTTCCTGTGCCAACAATCAGCCGCGAACGAAATTCACGCCCGGCAATAACCAGAGGATCAGACATGATCTCATTGTAAATCTCTCAAGCACACGTAGGGGCGGGTGCCCTCACCCGTCCAGCATCCGTGTCGGGCGGACATCCTGTCCGCCAGCCTCACGACCCCTGTTCCTTATAAATATCCTCGATCGTGGATGTGAAACGCTCCTCCACCGCTCTTCGCCGGACCTTAAGGCTCGCGGTCAACGTGTCCGTCGAAGACGAAAGCTCTTCTGCTATCAGTCGAAATTCCTTCAGCTTTTCAAAATGCGCCAGATTTTCGTTGAGTTCCTCGACAATCTCTGCGTAGAGCTTGCGCACCGGCTGCAATGCTAGGAGTTCCTCACGAGACGAGTACTGCAGGTCCTTGTCCTTCATGCGCTCTTGCAGCGGACCAAAGTTGGGAAAAATCAGCGCTGCCGGAAATTTGCGCTTATCTCCGACTACCACTGCCTCTGCGATCAGCGGATTGTGCTTCAGTGCGTTCTCAATCGGCTGCGGCGCAATAAACTTCCCGCCAGAGGTCTTGATCAAATCCTTCTTGCGATCAGTGACATACAAAAATCCGTCGCGATCCAAGCTCCCAATATCACCAGTCTTGAACCATCCATC
>QHZW01000353.1 GCA_003224815.1 Acidobacteriota bacterium
GACGGGCCAACATCCGGCTACGTCGCGAGGGAAAATCGAAATCAGTGTACGTTCACACCCTGAACGGCAGTGGTCTTGCAGTCGGACGGACATGGCTGGCAATTCTCGAGAATTATCAGCAGGCCGATGGCACCGTGGTGGTTCCAGAGGCGTTGCAGCCGTATATGGGAGCCGATCGGATCGTCGCAAGAGCGTAGCAAAAAGCAACTCGAAAGTCGCCGAAACGATCTACACTTGAAAAGGTCAGGCGGCCCTTGCCGTCAACCGGGGGACTCAGCCATTAAAGCGGACTTATCACACGTAGAACCAGAAGAAGCGCCGGTACGCGTGGCCAGTGGACCGGGGCTGGCTAGTAATGCATGGCGCACGATCCGCGGATTCATCCTCTGGTCACATGAGCGCGGCAGTATTCAGTACGATGTAATGGTCACGCTTATTCTCCTGTTCGTGTTCCTCTCACCACGAATCATCAATTTCAACGACAGGCCTGTGGAACGAAACCCTCCGTCAACAGCGGTTATGGTTTATCCGGATGGAGCAGGGGGACTGCTCTATCAAGTGGACGCCCATGCAGTTCATCCCGGCAATGACGACTCGATGAGGAACCAATTATTGCTGGTGATTGAGCCCATTTCCGGAGAAATCAGCATCTCACGCTATGAACCGGTGACTGACCCGAAGGGCAAGATCACGTCGTACAAGGTCTGGGTCGAAAGGCAATAGGTGGATCATGACGCATAACGGCATCTTCTTGCGAAGTGTGGCGTTGGCTGCCGTGATATCGGTTGCCCTTCAGGCCTTTACGGCGTCGAAGAAAGCGAAATCCAAGCCAGAGCAGGAGAGTTCGACGCCCGCATCGGGCAGTGATCCGCTCGATAAAGTTCTTCATACGCTGGACCAAACAGCTGCAAGTTTCCGCACCGCCCAGGCAGAGTTTGCCTGGACTACATTCAACAGCGTTGCCAATGAGACAGTAGGGACGGACAAGGGCAAGATTTATTTCCGGCGGTCGGACAAAGATACGGAAATGGCCGCAGACGTGACCAGCCCAGCACCCAAGCAGATCGTTTTTACTGGCGGTAAAATCCAGGTGTACCAGCCGGCAATTGCACAGGTTGACACATACGATGCCGGCACACATCGGGAAGAGTTTGAGACTTTCCTCGTGCTCGGATTCGGCAGTAGTGGATCGGAGATGCGTAAGTCCTTTGACATCAAGTATGTCGCCCAGGAAAAAATCGGAACTGCGGAAACCGCGAAAATCGAATTGAGTCCTCTTTCCCAAAAAGTAAAGCAGCAATTCCCGAAGATTGATCTTTGGATCGATCTGCAGAATGGCCTGTCTCTGCGGCAACAACTGTGGCAGACCGGAGGCGATTACCGGCTTGCCGATTATTCCAACATTCAGCTCAATAAGAAGCTGCCAGACACTTTCAAGCTTAAAACTTCAGGCAGCACAAAGATTGTAAGTCACTGAAAACACTGGCCATTCTAGTTTGTCACAGCACAAATTTTGGGCAGTGGGACTTGACTTGCAAGGTTATACTCGAAAAAGCATTTCCAACTTGCAGCCCCGAAACTCAGCCCCGCAACCAATCCGGAGAGACATGGCTAAGGTCTTCACCATTCCCGTTCCCCCAAAGCTCACTGACCGCAAAGAGCGTGAGCGGACTTCAGACCCCCGTTATGTGGATGGTCAACGACTTTTAGTCGAGGCCATGAGATATCTGGCGCAGACTGACCCGATCTCGAATCGCAACGCGATCGAATTGCTGTCGGAACACGTGCGCACGCGGTTCAGAATGACTGATTCGCCACTGGGCTAGAATCGGCGATTGCTGCCTGTTTAGCCCTGCGAACCAGAGCTGCGGCCGCGAAAACGATCACCACCGGATACATTTCCAACGTGTAGCGAGGCTCGGGATTTTCCAGAGTTCCGAGGAACAGTGAACGGACGACCACGAACAGAAGCAGCAGTCCGCCGAAGGCAACTTGCCGGGTGCGAATGAATCCGAGCAGCGCGCTACCAACGTAGAGCACTCCAATTACTCCTAAGGCGACCGCCAGAGCTGACCATTTCGGCTCATCATTAAACTCCCACCAGCGGCTGTCGCTGGGAAGCATTTCGGTGCGCGGCCGCAACCACATATCCAAAATTCGTACGATCGGAAGCTCAATGTAGTAACGAAGAGGATGCGAACGAACGCGCTCCGACGCGATCGCCTGGAATTTGTGATCCAACTCCGGAGACACATGCAGCAGGTTGTTGTAGTCAGAAATGACCTGCTCGGTTTGTGCGCGCTGTTGCTCGGTGTCGAATGCCCTGCCGGGGAGTTTGTTGACGTCGATTGGGCTGCCGGGTACTGACCAATAAACTTCTTCGACAGAGACGTAATCGGCAATCCAGCTTTTTGTCCAATGATTAAACCCCATGGGCACGAACTCATTTTCCTCATTCGCGTAGCGGGGGGCCAACGGCTGGAAGCGGTGGAAGATGTGGTAATTCCGCAGGGTCCAGGGTACGAGCGGGAGAATCGCAAGCACAACTATCAGTAGCGCCGATTGGAGAGACCACACGAATTCCGTGCCGTGCGATATCCGCATTGCGCGCAGGGCGTCCCATGAGAGATAGAGAAAGATGCAAGCCAGCAGCAATGCCCCATCGGGACGAAGCAGAATGGCTGCGGCACAAGAGAGGCCACATCCAACCATCGTGCTTAGGTTTCGCCGTTGAACTGCTGAGACGGCAATGTCCAGGGCGAGCGCAGTGAAGAAAACTTCAAGAGTCTCGGTCAATGCAGCCGCCGAGTAATCCGCAAGGAATGGGCACAGCACTGCCAAAATGAATGCTGTTTTAGCCGCCTGGTCGGCACATAATCGTCGCGCAAGATCGGCACAGATGAAACAGGTACCGAGATCAACAAAGATTTGCGTGACCAGTACGGCCCGGTAGTGTTCCATGCCGAAAATCGTGAAGACGAAGGCGAGGGATGCCGGATACGCAGGGAGACGAACATAAGTCGGTGAGATTTCATCCGTTCCGTTAAGGCCGAAGATGCCGTGCTGAACCCAGTTTTTGGCGATGTCGCCATAAACGAACGAATCTGTGACCACCGCCGGGAACCAGATAAGAAACACGACTCGCAACAGCAGCCCGGCCGCAGCGGCCAGCAGGAAGAATCCCAGGTTTCTGCGAACCAGTTCGGGCACGTTGCGAATATATCGCGTTTGGGCGGATTTCCGGAGAACTTGAAGGCCCGCGGCGGGTTCAGACTGCTATTGGCGTGTTCGCATCTAAGCGATTAAAGGCAGCCGTTCAGGTTTGACCCTCCTTGTTGCTCCCGCTACGATGTGTTTGGTTTAGGTGGTCATGGCGCATCCCGTTTTTTACGATCCCCGCCGAGCCCGCTGGAAGCGGCTCAGGACTTTGCTCGACGTTACCGGCGTCGTACTGAGCGCGGTGATCATCGTGTTCATTTACACGGCAGTGCGCAGCGAGCCGCTGCCTAAACTTCTTCTGCAGTTCCAAAAGCGCCCGTACCACGCGTTGAAAGAAAGCGAACGCCAGAAAGCCAGAGAGAAGCGCGCGGAATCCTTACGGCGCTACAACCGCAGGCGTTCGAAGCAGCCCGCCTCGCAGGTTCCATTGAACACCGATGAAGGCGTTCGCGGGGCTTTTTACGTTCCTTCCGATGCAGCGAGCTTTTCTTCTTTGCGCGATTATGCGCGGCAAATAGACCTGCTCTATCCCGAGTGGCTGCACGTGCTCACGCCCGATGGCCGGCTGCAGGGCATCGACGAACAGACGAATACCATGTTCGACGTTGTCCATAGTGGCGCCGTTCATTCCGTCGATGAAAAGGTGATGAAGTTTCTCAAGAGCGAAGACACTGGCACGGAAGTGTTCCCTCTGGTCAACAATTCAGGCAACAGCGACTGGATTGACATCACCGTGTTTCTCAACAGTCCGGCAGCGCACGCCCGCTTTAGGCAGGATGTTGCCACTTTTCTGGCAAGCGACAAGTACCGTGGACTGATGGTGGATTTTGAAGATGTACGTCCCCAGGCTTTCGCCGGACTAACTACGCTTCTCAATGAGCTTTCACAAGATTTGCATTCCAAGGGAATGAAACTGTACGCAAGCGTACCCGCAAACGACCCCGGATTCCCTTATCGCGCGGCCTCCGATGCTGCCGACGGCGTGGTGCTGATGAACTACGACGAACACTTTGGCGGAACCGGAGTAGTGGCGGGACCGATCGCCTCACAAGACTGGTTCACGAAGAATCTGGCACAAGCCACAAAAGTCATTCCTCTGGACAAGTTGATTTGCGGCATCGCAAATTACGGATATGACTGGGCGCAAGATCCGAAAAAGAAACAATTGAGCAATGGCAAAAACGTCAGCGTTCAGGAAGCGTGGTTAGCCGCTCGGGATTCAGAAGAAGACGTCGATTTCGACGGCGACAGCCTCAATCCCCACGTAAGTTTTCTCGACGAGAGCAATTTGCGCCATGAAATCTGGCTTCTTGACGGCGTCACCGCTCTAAACCAGATGCGTGCTGCGCGGCAATTGGGTATTCGCACCTTTGCGTTATGGCGGCTTGGCTCGGAGGACCGCTCGCTGTGGAAGATCTGGGACGATCCGCTTGACATTTCTGCTCTCAGTAAGCTTGCTGAGATTCAACCCGGGCAAGACGTCGATATGGAAGGGGATGGCGAGATATTGAACCTTGAAGCGACGCCTACAAACGGCTCGCGTTCCGTCACTTTGGATGACTCGAACAATCTGATCAGTGATGAAACTATAGATTCGCTTCCTGAGCCTTATCGAGTGGGCCGATACGGAGCCAGCCCGAATCAGGTCGCAATCACCTTTGATGACGGGCCTGACCCGCAATGGACGCCGAACATTCTCGATATCCTTAAGCGCGAACACGCGCCGGCGACTTTCTTCCTGATCGGAGACCAGGCGGACAGGTTTTCTTCCATCACCTCGCGGATCTATGACGAAGGCCACGAGGTCGGTAATCACACCTTTTTCCATCCCGATATCAGCGAGATGTCTGACCGTTTTATTAAGCTGGAACTGAATTTGACCGAGCGTCTCTTTGCGGCGCGCCTGGGGATTCGCACGATTCTGTTTCGTCCCCCCTACTCAGTCGATGCCGAGCCTGATACCGCCGACCAGGTCCGGGCACTCGAGATCTCAGAAGGCATGGGCTATCTCGCGATCGGGGACAAGATCGATCCCAACGACTGGCGGGAGAATCCTCATCGCAGCGCCGAACCGCTGCCAAAGATCATTGATGAGATTCGCGCCAAAGGCTTACAGATCGTTCCCGTCAGCCAACTGATGCACAAGACGCGCTCCGAGGTGATGCCACCAATTCCGGCCAGCGAATTGTGGGCGGCATGGATGAGCTTGATTGGGTTCTGGATGTTCAGCGCAGGCCAGAAGTTTATCGTAATCATTTTCTTTATTGGCGACCTGCTGATGACATCGCGCCTGATTTTTATCGGCGCTTTTGCCTTATACGACCGTACCCATACAAAACATTTCCCCAAAGGGTCCGGCAACAGCGGCTTCAGTCCCAAAGTTGCGGTGCTCATTCCTGCCTATAACGAAGAAAAAGTCATCGAGCGCACAGTTCGCGCGGCGCTGCGGTCCAGCTACAAGAATCTGCGTGTAATCGTGATCGACGATGGATCAACCGACCGCACGCTCACGGTTGCGAGAGAGTGCTTCAGCCGAGAGGAGGCTGCTGGCCGCGTCTTAATTCTCACCAAGCCGAACTCGGGAAAGGCCGAGGCTCTGAACTTTGGCTTGCAATATCTATGTGGAGACGAAGAGATTTTCATAGGCATTGACGCCGACACGGTGATCGCCCGCGACGCGGTCGCGCTGCTCATACCACATTTCCTGAATTCAAGAGTCGGAGCCGTGGCTGGTAACGCGAAAGTTGGAAACCGCGTGAATCTCTGGACGCGGTGGCAGGCGCTCGAATACATCACGAGTCAGAACTTCGAACGGCGCGCGCTGAATACACTTGGCGCAGTCAGCGTTGTGCCGGGGGCAATTGGCGGGTGGCGCGTGGCCGCCGTGCGGGAAGTTGGCGGATTCCACATGGATACAGTAGCCGAAGACGCCGATTTGACGATGGCGTTGTTGCGGAACGGCTATCGCGTGGAGTATGAGGATATGGCCCTCGCGTACACCGAGGCTCCCACAAGCGCCAATGGCCTGATGCGACAGCGTTTCCGCTGGTCATTCGGAATCCTGCAGGCGGTTTACAAGCATCGCGAGGTCTTTGGCAGGAAAGGCGTGCTGGGCTGGATAGCGTTGCCCAATATCGTGATCTTCCAGATTCTTCTGCCATTGGTTTCACCGTTCATCGACATCATGTTCGCGGTTGGGACAGGTTGGTACTTTTTGCAAAAGCACTATCATCCAGAATCCGCCGATCCGGCAAGCTTTCAACGGTTGGTGGTCTTTTTCGCGGCGTTCCTGATCATCGATTTCATTACTTCCGCAATGGCCTTCGCTCTGGAGCGGAGCACGCCAGATACGCGCGAAGATTCCTGGCTACTTAGTCAAGTATGGCTGCAACGTTTCGCGTACCGGCAACTGTTTTCGCTTGTGCTGTTCAAGACTGTAAAGCGCGCACTATCCGGCGAACCATTCGCCTGGGACAAACTGGAGCGCACTGCAGCTGTCACGTACGAAGAACAGGAAGAGCATGTGCATGTACCGTAAAGCGATACAACCGACTGACGGATACGCGCTTGCCGGCGCACGACTCAGGAGTTGACGACCCAATTGTCCCAAACCATCATTGAGCCATTTCGGATCAAGAGCGTCGAGCCAATCCGCTGGACCACTCGTTCCGAACGCGAAAGCCTCCTTCGCGCAGCTCACTACAACCTTTTTCTGCTACCTGCCTCGGACGTATTGATCGACCTCCTTACCGACTCGGGCACGGGCGCAATGTCCACTCATCAATGGGCGGCGGTGATGGAAGGTGATGAGAGTTACGCCGGCAGCAAAAGCTTCGACCGCTTCCGCGACTCGGTGCGGGACATTTTTGGTTATTGCCATGTGATTCCCGCACACCAAGGCCGAGCTGCGGAGCGGATTCTTTTTGGGGTGACCTGCAAGGAGGGCTCCCGAGGGCCGCGATCCCAGCGCCGACCACCCGTTCAAAGGCAACATGGATGTGCAAGAACTCGAGCGCGTGATTCAGCGTGCCGGGCGCGAGCGTGTTCCACTCGTGATGCTCACCGTCACAAATAATTCCGGTGGCGGCCAGCCGGTTTCAATGGAAAACATTCAACAGGTGAGCGCGGTGTGCCGCAGTAATAAAATTCCGCTGTACTTTGACGCTTGCCGCTTCGCCGAGAATGCCTACTTCATCAAACTTCGCGAACCGAGGTACGAATCAAAAACTCCGAAGCAGATCGCGCAGGAGATGTTCAGTTATGGCGACGGCTGCACCATGTCCGCGAAAAAAGATGGAATGGCAAACATCGGCGGATTTCTGTGTACGAACGATGATCTGCTCGCACAGCAAGAGAAAGACCTGCTGATCCTGACCGAGGGTTATCCGACGTACGGAGGACTCGCAGGCCGCGATCTCGAGGCGATTGCAGTTGGATTACAAGAAGCCCTCGAAGAGGACTACCTGCGCTACCGCATTGCTTCGACGGCGTACTTGGGAAATCACATCGCGCAAGAAGGCGTGCCCATTGTGCAGCCCCCGGGAGGACATGCAATCTACATTGATGCACGCACCTTCCTTCCGCATGTACCTATCGATGAATTCCCCGGGGTCACGCTTGCGGCGGAACTCTATCTCGAGGGCGGAATTCGTTCGGTCGAGATCGGCTCTCTGATGTTTGGCGCGGCGGCGAAAATGGACCTGGTGCGACTGGCGATTCCAAGGCGCGTTTATACCCAGAGTCATATTGACTATGTGGTCGAAATGATTTTGGAAGTCTGGAAAAAACGCGATTCGATTCGCGGCCTGAAGTTGCTTTACCAAGCGCCGTTTCTCCGGCATTTCACGGCGCGTATGGCACCGGTCGAGTGATCTGGGTGTTGAGAGTTATGCGGCTTTGCTGTTAGGCACAACTGACGGGGACAAATCGCCAATTGGCGCGTCCCTCATCAGGTCAAAATATAGCTTTTCTGTTTGCGCAGTGACGTCATCCCACAAGTAATTCTCCTGCACGCGTGCACGTGCCTTCTTGGCTGCTATTGACCGCAGGTCAGGGTTTGCAAGCAAGATCGTTAGCATCCGGCGCAGGTCCTGAACATCTCCACTCTTGAATAAAAACCCAGTCTCCCCGATTGCTTCTTTGTTCTCGAGAATGTCGCTGGCCAGCACGCAGATCCCTGCGCCCATGGCATCGAGCAATGACAGGGACAAGCCCTCAATATCGGACGGCAGCACCAAAACAGCGGCATTCGTGAGCACCTCTTCGAGTGCGCCCCCGGAGAGCCAACCGGTGAAGAAAACGCGGGAATCGGCCCGTTTGTTCAAGCTCGCAACGTACGCGTCTGTGTGGCTTGAGCCGCCAGCAAAGATGAGTTTCGCCTTCGCGGGCATGTCCTGAAATGCCTCAATCAGCAGATGGCAATTTTTTTCGGGAGAAAGCCTGCCAAGAAACAGAACATATTCGTCGGGTTTCAGTCCGAGTTGATGCAAGTGCAAACCGGAACGGCGCGTGCGGATGGTGGTGCCATTCGGAACATAACGCGCCAGTCTGCTGTGATGGAGCAGGTAACGTTCTTGGAGCGCGCGAGAGACTACGATGGTCCGATTTGGGAAGTGGGTAGAGGCCCATTCACCAGCCCGAAGCACCTGTCGCGCCACCCACGACCATTTTTGCCGTCTCCAGTCCAGCCCCTGCACCGTGACGACTGTCTTTTTTCCAAAGAGGCGCGGGACAAACGAGAACAGTGCAGGCCCGAGCGTCTGGTAATGTACGATGTCGCACTGCCCGAAGCACGCGTGAATAGTGCTCAAAAGCGTATGCACAAACGTTTCGAGATGTTTGGTGCGGATGGTGGGCAGACGAATGATTCTAACGCCGTCGTGCTCTGCAATATTCGGCGTGAAATATGCGCGGCAGTATGCAGTCACGATGTGCCCTTTCTGGGCCAAGCGGCTGCCGATTTGCTCGCAACAAGTTTCCACTCCGCTGTATTTGCCAATAATTCCCCGCCCACCGAGCAAAGCGATGCGCAATGACTTCGAGTTTGTCGGAGCAATGAGCTTGGATTTTGTCGCAAGCTTCGCATAAATTTTGTCGAGAGCAAGAAAGTGACTAACCTGCGAATACTTGTCGCGAACCAACTGCCATCCAGTTTGACCCATCGAATTCGAGATTTCTGGCTGGTCACGCAAAAATCGAATTGCGGCAGCAAGTTCATCTACATTCCTGGCCTGATAGAGCATTCCTGTCTTATGGTGCTGCACCAGTTCCCTGCGCGAGCCTAGATCGGAGGCGACCACGGCACGAGCCTGCGCATATGACTCCAGAATGCTCTTGCCGAAGGTCAAAAAGTATTTGTTCCGGATCTTCGACAAGCTAGGGATATCGAACCGCGTCGAACTAGTCTTATACGCTGTGCATCACGGAGTTCCGCAGACGGCATTGGTGGCGAGCGCATAAGAGAGTATTCGCCGTTGCCATTGCGTCCCGCCTGGGTGTTGCGCTTCTGACATACAATGTCAGACGAGCTATGACCGTCTCCGGGGGACGCCGAACCGTAATCGCATCTGGCCTTCTTTGCTGCGCTTTGATCCTGGTCGTGCTGTTCACCAGTCCGGCGGCCTTTCGCAGTCCCGCTGCCGTCGTGGTAATGGCTTTGATCGGAACCGCGGCAGTCCTAGTGCAGTTGCGCTTGCGCAACGATGACCATCAACGGTCCGTGCGTCCGCCGATCTGGCTCAACATCTTAGGAATAGTATTCTCCCTGGCTGCGCTCTTTCCCGCGGTCTTCCACTTGGGAATGCGATTTGCGCAACCACTCGCGCTCGGCGCAGTGAGCAGCTTCGCGGTCAGCAGCGCAATCATCCTTCACTCTTTCCGCAAGCACTCCCAAAATACCGAATGAGCCCAGAGAGCACGGATGCCAGCATTCGCGATCAGGAGAAGCAGGCAGCTGCTCGCGCCGCGGTTGAATTGGTCAAGTCCGGCGACGT
>QHZW01000354.1 GCA_003224815.1 Acidobacteriota bacterium
CCGTTGTCGGAGCTGAGATTGTCTTGACCAACGTTGATACCAACGCTCAAAGCCGCACTAAGACCGGCAAGGAAGGTTTGTACGTTTTCGCGGGAGTCATGCCTGGGCGTTATCGCTTGGCGGCAGGCGCGGCGGGATTTTCTGTCACCGTGAAGAACGATCTCGTAGTGCATGTTCAGGATGAGCTCGCCGAGAACTTCACTCTGCAAGTTGGGTCGGTCAATGAGGTCGTCACGGTCTCCGCAAATGCTCTCAATATCAATACCACTGACGCCTCGGTCAGCACGGTGGTGGACCAGACGTACATCAAGAACATGCCGCTGAATGGCCGGAGTTTTCAGGATTTAATCCTGCTCACGCCGGGAATCGTGACGCAGAGCTCGCAGTCGGGGGCAAACTTCAACACCGGCCCTGGTATTACGGGCGAATTCAGTGTAAATGGCCAGCGCACGGAAGCAAACAATTACACCGTGGACGGTGTGAGTGGGAACGTGGGCGCAGCAGCCGACGGCGTGGCCCTGATTAATGGCGCTTCAGCCAGCGGGTCCCTTCCCGCCGCGACCGCCCTGGGAACGACACAAGCCCTCGTTTCCGTCGATGATCTGCAGGAGTTTCGCGTCTCAAGTTCCAGTTACTCGGCGGAATATGGCCGTAATCCTGGCGGACAGTTTGCGTTTGAGACCAAGTCGGGTACGAATCAATGGCATGGTACGGCCTACGATTACGTGAGAAACGATTTTTTCGACGCCAATGATTGGTTCAACAACTACCAAAACGTTAAGGAACCTGCTCTGCGGCAAAACGATTTTGGAGGCACAGTCGGCGGTCCAATTAGAATCCCACATCTGTATAACGGCAAGGACAAGACCTTCTTCTTCGTGTCGTATGAGGGGCTGAGACTGCTTCAGCCGCGTCCAGCTCACGTCTTCGGAGTACCGGATTACTGCATTCGAGGTTTAGTCGCTCCTGGAAGTCCGGCAGTATGCGAGAACTCGGACGGAACGCCTATGTTAGATCCCAATGGCCAAAATCGGATCCCCGCCCCCGCAGCTCTGCAGCCAGTCCTCAACGGGTTCCCCTTGCAAAACGTCTCCGACTATTTTCCAGATGGCTGGGCGGAGCTCAAGGCGAGCTGGTCCGATCCGAGCTCGATCGACTCAACCAGTGTTCGTTTTGATCATATGGTTACGGACAGGGCCCGGCTGTTCTTTCGATTCAGCGACGCCGAATCGAATTCAACAACTCATAGTGTCGACTTGATCCCATCAATGATAGGCAACCACCCATTCACCACGCGGACTTATACAGGTGGTGTGACCAGCCTTATCAGCAGCCGGCTGAACAACGAATTTCGCATCAACTATAGCTCTAGCGAGGCAGCAACTCATATAGCTATTGGTGCGTTCGATGGAAGTGTGCCGGTTGACTTGGCAAAGCTTACAGGACTGGGACCTTCAGCGACGGTGGAACCCTTCTTCTGTGGCGCTAATGAAAGTTTCGTTGCTTTCGGTTGTACTGGTTACCTTCAAGGCCTCACATCTAGCGCTCAGCGCCAGTGGAATCTGGTGGATACCGTGAGCTATTCGGTAGGCCGGCATCAGCTCAAATTTGGGGCGGACTATCGCAGGCTCACGCCTTTTGCGGTCCCGAACAACCCGACCGTCAGCTACGAATACTCCAGCCTGAGTTCGATTGAGAACAACAACCCGGACTTTGTCAGCGTGGGCGTCGACGCTCCGGCCTATCCTTTATCCAAAAACTTCTCTGCATTCGCTCAGGATGAATGGAGGGTGTCTGCACGCCTGAGCCTTTCCATGGGGCTGCGTTGGGAAGTAAACCCAGCACCCGGCGTCACCAAAGGGCTAATGCCATTCACAGTCCAGGGCTCTGGACCTAACACTTGGGCGGTTGCTCCGAAGGGCACGCCGCTGTGGAAGACCACGTGGTTCAACTTCGCTCCACGGCTGGGGGCGGCCTACAGCATTCGCGGCCAGCAGGGATGGGAGACGGTGATTCGTGGTGGTGGGGGCCTTTTCTTCGATACCGGCCAGCAAGATAGCCCGTTCGGCTTTAATGGCCCAGGATTCGGAGGAAGCAATTTTTGCGCGACTTTCTTAGGTCAGACTTGCAATCCGTTTCCGCAGGTGGGACAGATACCCACTGTTCAAGATCCTACGCAGCTGCCTCCCGGGCAGCAATATAACGCCGAGCCAGTTGGCTTCTCAACCCACCTTCAGTTGCCTTACACGTTGCAGTGGAATGCAAGTGTCCAGCAGGCGATGGGTAAGTCGCAGGCGCTGACCCTTTCTTATGTGGGGTCGCATTCGGGGAGGCTGTTACAAACCGATCAGATTCCCACTCCCAACAACCCGAATTATGGACAATTCGAGTTCGTAAGCAACGGGCTCACTTCCGATTACCATTCCGCGCAAGCTCAATTTCAGCGGCGACTAAGCCGGGGGTTGACAGCTCTCGCTTCCTACACCTGGTCACACGCTATCGACTACGGCTCGCAGAATATCAACTTCGGCTACAAGCGGGGTAACGGCGACTTTGACGTGCGGCACAACTTCTCGGGCGCTTTCTCGTATGACTTGCCGGATGCCGGACACAATGGCTTCGCGAACGCATTGCTGCACCACTGGGGCATTGACGATCGTTTCACGGCGAGAACGGGATTCCCGGTCACAATTGTTGGACAGACCTACCTTGATCCTGTGACTCGAAAAAGATTGCCCGCCGAAGAGGACCTTAATTCGGGCGTGCCGCTTTATATTTACGGCTCCAATTGCGCCAATACTTATAACAACGTCGTTAATGGTGTTTTGTTACCGTGTCCAGGGGGTCGCGCGATCAACGCAGCTGCCTTTAGCAACCTCCCGAACGACCCCGTCACGGGTCAGCCGAGTCGCGCCGGAAATGCACCGCGAAATTTTGTGAGAGGCTTCGGTGCCTGGCAAATGGACTTGGCGGTCCGCCGCGAGTTTCCAATTTACGAGCGGCTGAAACTGCAATTCCGTGCAGAAGCCTTTAACGTTTTCAACCATCCCAATTTCGGCGCAATCGATCCAGCTTTCTTCTGCACTCCAGGCCCTTTCTGTACATTTGGCCAGGCAACAGCCACACTCGCCAACTCACTCGGCATTCTGAGCCCGCTCTACCAATTGGGAGGGGCGAGGTCGATGCAGTTTGCGGTCAAAGCGGTTTTTTGAGCAGCACAGCAACATCCCGACCATTCTTTTGACCTCAAAGCCCAAGCTATGTGGAGGCAATCGTGACTGAAATATTGACCGGAACCGACAAGGCGTCTCACTCCTATTTATCTTGCGCACTCGTCGTCGTCGCAGTGATGGTGAGCCAAGTGGTTTTCGCTGCCGACGCGCACCGATTGGAATTGAAGGACTTCCCAGAGCTGGTGGGCGCCTCGGAGCTTACTCAAGCTTCAGATGTGGCTATTTCGCCTGATGGAAATTGGGTCGCTTACATCGTAAGTTCGACTACTTTCATAACAAGAGAAACACACCAGCGGCTATTCGTGCAGCCGTTTGACGGTGGCGAGGCCATTCAGATCGGGCCGCAAGACGCGGACAATTCAAGCCCCAGTTGGTCTCCGGATAGCCGCAAGCTGTTGTCCTTCAGCACCTCAGGCGGGCACTCCTCGGCGACAATTTGGAATGTCGCTGAGAAAACCTCGCGCTCTCTCGATTTCGCGGTGCGCCCCTGGCCAAGCCCCGAGTGGCTACCTGACAGTATCCGATTACTCGTGGCACTCACACCCCACGAAGATCCTCCAGTTCCATCCGCTGGCGCAAGGACACCTGCGCCGCTTGTTTTTACCGGAAGTGATACCAATCGCCGTCTGGAGGGAGGCCACTACATCGGTGTGTTTTCTACTAAGAAGAGCACGGACTCCTTCGACTTCGCGATCGTGGACGTCGACACAGGCAAGGCAAAAACGATAGCTACGAATATCGATCCGAACTTTCACGATTATCACCTCTCGCCTGACGGAACCAAGCTTGCCTATAGCGTGGACAAAGGCGAATTTGACTATGACGCCAATGAGAGAGTCCTGCACGACATTAACGTGGTTGATTTGCAGAGCGGATCGACCTCGTTGGTGGCTTCGGACCTGCTAGGAAGCGCCTTTGGATTCTCGGCGGTTTGGTCTCACAACAACAAAATGTTGGCTGTGATTGGTGGCACGATGCAGGATGACACTTCCAGTCCTCCCTTCGGCAGTAGCTTTTATCGGCCAGGCCATTGTTATGTGATCGATACCCAACGGCCAGGTGTGGTGCGACCAATAGGTCCACGCTCATTATCGCGCTTCGCTCGCCCAACCTGGAACGACGACGACTCCTCGATCTTTGCGATCACCTCACCGGACCAAGTTGGAGTGCCACAGAAGATCATCAAGTTGAATCTTGCGACGGGCGCTGCTCAAACCGTCGCGAGTCTGCCGGCGCCTTACGATACCAGCATCATTGACGGTCAGAGTCCCAGTCGAAACGAAATCTACGTGACTGGATACAGCTATGGCGGCGAGACGGGCCAGTTGTTCGCTTTCAATCTCCGCTCCCAGCGGTTCATCCCTGTCGCACAAGGGAATTATGCCATTGGATCGCTGAGTGCATCCGGTGCAGGCACGCATTTCGCCTACGTGGCCGTTGATAGCACAGATCCGGGCAATGTGTGGATCAGCGAGCGAGGAACGGGCAAAGCCCGTCAGCTGACTCACTTCGATCTCAGCCAGGCACAGCGGGAAAAAATCGGTGAGAGAAAAAGCGTCTCGTGGGAAATTAACGGCAAAAAACTCTATGGAACGATTTGGTTGCCAACCAACTATCGTGAGGGGCAGCGTTTTCCAACCATCGTTGAGGTGTATCCCGGCGATCAAGGGTCGGGAATGAAACACTACTTTGACGGTGATCCTCTTTCGGGTGACTTCAGTTGGCAGGCTTTCTCCGCAAATGGTTACGCGGTGTTTTGGCCTGACTTCCCTCTCCGAATTGGGGATGGGCCTCATGAAATCGCGGCGCAGATCCTTCCCGGGATCGACAAGATTGTGGCTATGGGAGTCGCGGATCCCAACGCGCTTGGTGTGTTCGGCCGCAGCCATGGCGGATATTCCACTTACTCGCTCATCGCGGAGACACAGCGTTTCAAAGCGGCCATTGCTTCATCGGGCTATTCCAACCTTTTTACGACGGACGGCGAACTCGAAGACAACAGCAGCGCTTATTGCTTGGGGTTGGACGAAAACGTCAACGAGGGTGTTAGCCCCTGGCAAAACCGCGATCTCTACATCAAGAACTCTCCGTATTTCAAGTTTGACAAGGTGACGACGCCCGTGTTGATCCAATATGGCGAAACCGACGGCGCTCTTGCGTACTCGTCCAGGGAGGCATTTGTCGCGTTGCGCCGGCTTGGGAAAACGGTAACGATTCTCGGCTATCCCGGCGAGGGACACAGTGTCCAAAAACCCGAAAACCAGGTCGACTTCACCAATCGCGCGCTGGAGTGGTTCGATCAGTATTTAAAGCCAAGCCAATAGGCGCATATGAATCGCTGATTCAAAATTTCGGTCGTGCGAGGTGATTGAGCTGAAATGGTAACTACAACTAGCAAAGCTTTTCGCGCTTCGTTCTCATCTGTGCTGGCGATGGCGGTAATGGCGTGCCAAGTAGTTTTCGCAGCGGACCAGCACCGATTGGAACTGAAGGATATTCCCAAACTGGTAGGGGCATCGGAGCTCACACAGGCTTCAGACGTGGCGATTTCGCCCGACGGGAAATGGGTAGCTTATACCGTGACGTCGAAGTCGTTGGTGACCAATGAGACAAAGCAGCGACTTTGGCTGCA
>QHZW01000355.1 GCA_003224815.1 Acidobacteriota bacterium
TGGTGCTCGAATTCGGCAAAGCTTCCACTTCCCTGCTGCAGCGGCGCTTGCGAATCGGCTACGGCCGCGCCGCTCACCTGATCGATTTAATGGAGCGCGATGGAATCGTGGGCGCCGCCGATGGGCCCAAGCCGCGCGAAATCCTGAAGCGCCCCGACTGGATCTCCGAAGTGGAAGAGTCAATGCGCTGATCGCAGTCAGCTGTGTTTCGCGTCTCTGGCCCGGCTGCGTAGCTTGTCTTCATTCGCAACCAGAACCTTGACCGCCATCCCAAAAACCGCACGCACTCTCGAGAAATCTTCGTCGGGAATCGTGCCTGTAATTTTCAGCATGGCAGTTCCGTGCGCCAGGGAGGCAAGAGTGAACACCAGCGCGCGATGATCGTCCGCAGAACCACCCAACCATTCTGAGATTCGCTCGGCGACAAAATCGACGTTTGGCCTTGTCTTGCTCATCCTTGCCAAGAGGCCTGACATGATGAGTTCGTACTCGCGCGGCTGACGTAGAGCGAAATCCAAATAGCACTGCACTACCTCCGGAAGCGAACAGCAGGGTGCGAGTGCCTGAAAAAGCTCCTGCTGATAACTTCGCACCAAGGCCCCCAATATCTCTTCCCGATTTCGAAAACGACGGTAAACTGCAGGGGTATTCGTACCCGCCGCCTGGGCGACCGCCCGCATATTCAAAGCCTTTTCACCACCTTTATGCCACAACTTACGTGCTGCCTGGATGATGCGGCCTTCGACCTCAGGATCGATCTGGCGCGGCATTGCTGGCTCCTAGTAAATCGTATTAGTTAGAGTAAATCGTATTAATAAAACGTTAATCTTTTATGTTGACATTGTTAACGTAACGCTGTTAACGTTTCAGTGTAAGCCCTTCCCCCCAGATTTTCCAGTGCAAACTGGGATTCGAAGAACTGTGGATGAGGCTTACTACGGCCCAGGGGCGGCGCAAAGGAGTTCTCCCAGCGCCTGCGATTCGAAATTTAAGAAAGGTCTTTCTACAACTATGCGTAATCCGTCCAGGCCAGAAAATGGGCTCTCGCGGCAGGTACCTGTTCCAAAATCGCAGTCTGATTCTGCCCGCATCAGCCATACTATTTTCACCAGGGCCCAATGCGATGTTGCCTGGAAGGTGTTTTCCAACTGTAACCTCTGGCCCGGATTTTCCGAAATCCACGGTTCGAACGTGCAATGGCACGGCGCGCCATGGAGCGCGGGCAGCCGTCTGCAATTCGATATCGCCGAACCTGAGCCCACGAGAGTCGAATGCGTGATAACCCTGTGCGCGCCTCCGCAATGTGTTGCGTGGATCATTCACGTATGCGGCCACACCTTTCAACAATGCGTGTTGTTCGAACCTTATATGGGGGGCGGAACAAAAATTACCACGTGGATTGAACTCACAAACCCGGACTTGGGTGGCGGGCTCACTAAAGTCCGATTGCTGCTAAAGCCTTTGCTGCAAACCTGGTTCGGCAACTTCACTGCAGAATGTGACCACCAGGCGCGCATGGCTGGTTCTCAGCGGTCTGTGGATCCCTGTTCGCAAGAATGAGAATGCCGGCGAACCGCCTTGGGTTGGATACAACGTTCCAGAAACGCCGTTTCAGTGGCCACTGGGCACGGCTTCTTGGACGTCAGAAGAAAGAAAATATTCCGCTCTCTTCACGACCTCGGGATCGCGGCTGTTTTCGAGCTGGTGCAGCAACGCAAGCGCAGGAACATAGTCGTGCTTCCGTAATTCGAGGTCCGCGAGACTGAGTTCGTAGCTTTCCATTCTGGGGCTCAAGGCGATGGCCTGGCGCATCATCGCGATCGCCTCATTGAAATTGCCGCGAGCAGCAAGAGCCAAAGCCTCCAGCCGGTAGACGTCGGCGAAATGCGGTTCCAGCGAAGTACAGGCCTGAGCTTCCTGCTCCACCGAAAATTCCGGATGAGCATCCTGCAAACCGGCAATATCGATCGCATTCAGCAGCCTTGCCAAGGCATGATGATTGACCGCACTGTTGGGATCGCGTTGCACCGCGTGCCGCAACCCGTCAAAGGAGGCCTGGTACTCACCCAATTCCAAATACGCAAGCCCCAAGCCACGCAGGGCCGCCGTATTCTCCGGATCGCGACGGAGAAGCGATGTATAGTCGGCAGCAAGCGCCATCGCATCTACCTTGCTGTGTTCAGTCCGACCGTGCCAGTGAATTTCCAACTCAAGTGCAGAAACCGTTACCAGGTTCAGGTTCTCCACAGTCACGTCCGGCGATGGACCCGCTATGACTGCTGGCAACGAAAAGTACCGAAATTTCTCGCCGCGCGCATAGACCAGTAATTCCTGCTCCAGTTTCTCGGTCTTGATTCTGAACGAATCGAGTATGGCCTGATCCAACGGAACACCGGCAGCCATTGCGGAAAAGAAAGGTTGCGCCCGGTTAATCAAGCCATGATCAAACAGGTAATGAACCAGCAGCCATGATTGAGCATAAAAAGCAGCCTGCAAGGGACCGTTGTGATTGTAGACATCTGAGTTCTGGTTTACACGGACCAGGTCCGATAACCGCAACAACTTCCCATTTTGTCGAAGGAACTGCAGCTCGCCAATCGGAACTTCTCCAATCTCGATACCCTTGCTGCTTGATTTCAGGGTTGAAAAATATTCGGCGAAGCCCTCCTCGAACCACATCTGTACCGAGGCAGAAGTATTTGCGTGCAGCAGTTCGTGGGCATATTCGTGATAGACCGTGCGCCAGGGACCATCCGATATATCGAGAAGAATGAAAGTCTGGTCGCTGCCTGGCAAAAAGATTCCCGCATGCCGCAGCTTCCCGCCTCGGCCTTGCGCCAGTTCATCCACTTCCTGATGACTTCTAAGAGCGACAATGAGCAAAGGCGCAGGATCGTCTGCAGTGGCTTTCGGCATCAACATCAAAAAGGCGGAGCGCATCTGCTCGCATCGGGCGGCGACTTCGATGGCGCGCTTTTCGCCGGCATCGGTAATCAGGCGGAAATGAGGGCTGCGGATTTGCAGCCAAGTCGGGTCAGAAGCCCGGGCATTTACCGTTGCCAGCATGAACAGGCCAAGGAACAAAACACCCGGCGGGCGAAAACATCGCATGTGTGGTGAAGCTCCAACGCGAGAATTGCCCAAGAGTGTCCCACGAAAAGCAACCACAAACAATCATTTTTATCGGCACACGTCGTGAAAAAGAAGGCATTCGTAATCGCTTTCCGTGCATTCGCTTCAAACCCCGTGTCTGCAGATCGCGATCCGGTTCGCGATCTGCATATAGTTCCGAATAGACTCAGAACCCAGGCGTTACAATACGGCTCGCATGCAAGCAGTGTCCCAAACTCATAGCACTCGCCCACTATTCATTCCGGTCATTCTCGGTACGGTACGCGTCGGCCGCAGGAGCGAGTCCGCCGCACGGGTAATGACAGCAGAACTTGAGAAGCGCGAAGGGATAGAAACCGAACTTATTGACATCGCACGGTTAGAGATCGCGGCTGATGACGAGGGAGAAACGACAAAGGACCCGGTATTTGCAGCCAAAATGAAGCGCGCTGATGCGCTGGTAATCGTCACGCCTGAGTACAATCACGGCTATCCCGGTCTGCTGAAACACGTTCTTGACAGCTGTCTGCAGGAATACATTCACAAGGCAGTGGGCCTGGCCGGGGTTTCCGCGGGCGTATTTGGCGGGACCAGAGTGATAGAAAACTTCCTGCCCGTGTTGCGCGAATACGGCCTGGTAACTATCTTCTGGGACGTCAATTTTGCCAATGCACACAAACTGTTCGGTGAGGATCATATGCTGCTGAACGAGTCCTCGCTTCCCAGAATCGATCAATTTCTCAAGGAGTTGATCTGGATGGCGAAAACTTTGCGGCATGGCCGCGAGCATATCTCTCTGGAGTGACTATGCGTGCACTGACAGTACGGATGATTTGCCCACGCTGCGGATCGGAAATGAATCACCACGCTGACAAGCTGGTTTATGCTGGCTGTGCCGGGGACGCAGCTCCAAGTGAGGTTGTTATTGAAATCCACGCCTGTCCAGCTTGCGGGAATGCGAGCTCGCGCCCCGCGTAATTGCGGGTTCTACTTACTGCTCATAACAGATGCGATCTGCTGCCGCTCTTCGGTGGTCAGGCCGAGGAATTCGAATCCCGAGCGAGTGCTGGACGCGTGGCGTACGATAGCGACGGCGCAAAGCGACGATCGCGGCAGCTGCACATCGACCTCAACCGCTTCGCCCACCATAAGATCGCTCTGGACAAGGGCTCCCATTCCCCCTTCACTGATGTCGAGACTGATGCCGCGACAGGTACGAACTCCGCCGGGCATTAGGCAATGAAGCCGAATTGGCGTGCTGTAAAGCACACGATTTTGACGTCGTCGTTCGAGCCGCGACAACGACCCGGTTGCGGGCTGCGTGCGTAAACTCATATGCGGTCTCCTGTGGCACAGCGGTCCTTGGGAGTTAATAAGGGAGGCAGGAGCGTTACCTGCTCCCGCCTGTGCACTATGAGGGCAACGGCACCGGTGGAGCCACACGGGGTAGCGTCGCCCGGATCACGGCCAGCAATTCAGTATTGTCGGCTGGCTTTTGAAAGAATGCCGCCGCCCCCGAGCGGACCGCTCGCAACTCGCTACTCTGCGGATCGCGCGCTGTCAGCACAACTACGGGAATGTTGCAGAGGCGATCGTCCCGTTGCAAACGATCAAGAACAACGTAACCATCGCCGGCTGGCAAGCCCAGGTCAAGGATGATGAGATCAGGCTGCTCTTTGTAAGCCTGGGCAATGGCTGAGTAGCCATCAACTGCGTGCACGGTTTCGAAGTGGTTGGCCCGCAGACGCAACTTCAGCGCCTGACGGATGTCCGGGTCATCGTCCACGATCAAGATTTTCTGCTGCATAGTTGCTCCTTTTTTATGTGAAGTCCCGATTTTGTCCTGACCTTCAAAATTCATCACCGTACTGTCACCGCCAAACTCAGGTTGTTTCGCATCATGTCGGCCATGCGCTCCGCGACTGCCTCCACTTGTCGGGCAAGTGGACGGGCCGGCGTCGAACCCGGCGGTGGAAACCGGCTGCGCGGAAACTGTAAAGTTTCCCGATGCACGTAACTCCGA
>QHZW01000356.1 GCA_003224815.1 Acidobacteriota bacterium
CCGGCAGCAGAAGATATTCATGAGCAACGCGTCTGAGCTATTCGCGCAGTCCAACTCCCTCCATCGCCAAGCTGCTTGGAACCGTAGGCGGCGCGATGCGGTGTGGACCTTGGCGAGCCGACGCGCCCATTCAGGGTTTGCGCAAATGTTCCGGTAGGAAGCGGGAAAGAAATTACCATGCTGCTGGCTTTCATCGCATCCAAAGATGACACTAGGCGTCTCACCCGCGGTTAATTCGTGCAGCGATCCATTCGTGGCCGCGATCTCTTGGTTTCTGGTGCTTAGTTCCCGGCGCAAGTCCCCGCCCCGCATTGAATCCTCCTTGTATTATTCTTGTATTGTTGTTTGTCCGTACCAAGCATCATCCGCAGCCTGGCCTTCAGCGCCATTTCGGCGGGCTCTTGCAGCTTCTGTTCAGCCAGTTTTCAAAATCCTGGATCTTCACAACATGCGTAACTTCCGGATGCCGGACCTTCACCGCAACGGTGGTCAGTCCTCTTCCGATATCGCCGATCCAGTCATGGCCGCCCGCGCAGCGTGGCGAGGGCCCGGGCAATGGCTTCGTAGAGGGATTCGGCCGTCACGTCAAGCGGTCTGGTTCAGCTCGTGGACAACGACGGTACAGGCTCTGAGAGCCACAATGGCGATTTGTCATTTTCGCTCTTTCTTCGCCAACTAGTGGACTCGGAACAAATTGATGAATTTGAAAGCAAGAAGCGGATGGTTTGCGAAACCTGCCCTGGTTAGACTTGCCTATAGCGAAGAGCCACGAAAGTACATGGTCCGGCTGTCGCTTGGGTGAATGAGTACACCATGGAAAATATTGTTTCAGCACAGGCTGCTGTCCAGCGCGTTAACGCGCTCAATTGGCAGCGGATCTCGCAGGACCTCGACGATCAAGGGAACGCAATCCTCGAACGCGTCCTCTGTCCTGATGAGTGCCAGATTCTCGCGGGACTGTATCCCGATGATCGTCTATTTCGAAGCCGTGTAGTTATGGCACGTCATGGCTTCGGACGCGGCGAGTACAAGTACTTCAGCTATCCGCTGCCCGACATCATTTCCGAGCTTCGAACCGTCTTTTATTCTCAGGTGGCGCCGGTCGCCAATCGGTGGAATACCGCGCTGGGCGTTGAGGTGCGCTTTCCAGAGAAGCACGCGGATTTCCTTCAGCGATGCCATGATGCAGGACAACGTCTGCCCACCCCACTGCTCCTCGAATACGGCGAAGGAGACTACAACTGCCTCCACCAGGATCTCTACGGCGAGCACGTCTTTCCGATACAGGTGACCATCTTGTTGTCCGAGCCAGGAAAAGATTTTACTGGCGGGGAGTTTGTACTCGCGGAACAACGTCCCCGCATGCAGTCACGTCCGGAGGTGGTTGCTTTGCATCAAGGCGATGCTGTAGCCTTCGCCGTCCGTTACCGCCCAGTACAGGGGAAGCGGGGAGTCCATCGGGTCAATCTTCGGCACGGCGTCAGTCGTCTGCGCTGGGGACACCGCCATACACTTGGCATCATTCTCCATGACGCCAAGTAGAGAAGAAGAATGATGATGGGACATTTCCACACATCGTTGACGCTAAATTCTCGAAAGACGACCCAGCTACGGATGGGAGCGGCCGTAATTGCGCTCCGGCGTATTGAACGGCGTGCGCCACGACTATTTTGTTCCGGTAATTCGCAAAGTTCGTGCGGCGTCGACCATCGTTGCGAGTGCTGGACGAACCTCTTCCCATTTTCTGGTTTTCAAGCCGCAGTCAGGATTGACCCACACCTGTTCCACCGAAAGAAACTGCAGCGCTTTGCGAATCAGATCCTCGATTTCCTGTTTCTTGGGAATACGAGGGGAATGAACGTCGTAAACACCGGGTCCAATCCTGTTAGGATATCGATAACGAGCGAATGCGCCCAGCAGTTCCATCTGCGATCGTGAGGTTTCAATCGAGATCACGTCCGCATCCATCTTTCCCACAGCTTCGATGATGTCGTTAAATTCGAAATAACACATGTGTGTATGGATTTGGGTCGAGTCCTGCGCCCCGGCGGAAGCCAGCCGAAACGCGGCTACCGCCCACTCCAGGTAGTTTTTCCAGTCGGATTTCCGCAACGGAAGTCCTTCGCGCATGGCAGGCTCGTCAATCTGGATGACTCCAATGCCGGCTAGCTCAAGGTCACGGACTTCATCGCGGATCGCCAGCGCAATTTGTCGGCAGGTTTCGGCACGCGGCTGATCGTCTCTCACCAGAGACCATTGCAAGATTGTGACTGGCCCAGTCAGCATGCCTTTCATCGGCTTCCGGGTCAACGACTGCGCAAAGCGAGAACACTCGACGGTCATGGGGGCGAGACGTGCGACATCCCCATAAATGATGGGAGGTTTCACGCAACGTGAGCCGTAACTCTGAATCCATCCGTGTTCGGTTACCGCGAAACCAGAGAGTTGCTCCCCGAAGAACTCCACCATGTCATTGCGTTCAAACTCACCATGCACGAGAACGTCCAGGCCGATCTGTTCCTGGAAGCGGATCGCCTTTCTCGGTTTCTTGCTTCAGGAATGCGTCATAGTCGTCCGGCTTGCGCTTGCCCGCTTTGTACTCGGAACGGGCGGCCCGAATTTCCCCAGTTTGAGGAAACGAACCATCGGCAACTGTGGCCGATGACCAGTCGCTGGCCGGCTACTCCGCCGAAGGCGCGCACCTTGAGCACGAGTGGGAGAATAAATTCCGCGCTATGCCAAGTCCTGGTAATCAACGCGATTACATGAAGAGGCTCTCCGCTCGCCCGCATCACGTTGGCTCACCATACGATAAAGACAATGCTGAGTGGCTCCTTGGAAAAATAAAGGAGTGGGGACTCGACGCCCACATCGAGAATTTCGACGTTCTCTTTCCCACGCCGAAGGAGCGCGTCGTCGAGTTGGTCGAACCTTCGAAATTCAAAGCTTCCTTGCAGGAACCTCCGGTCGAAGGTGACCCCACTTCTAACCAGCAAGTCGAACAACTCCCTACGTATAACCCTACTCGGCCGATGGCGACGTCACCGCGCCTTTGGTCTACGTGAATTACGGCGTGCGGGAGGATTACGAAAAGCTGGAGCGGCTGGGCGTCTCGGTCAAAGGGGCGATCGTGATTGCGCGGTATGGAGAGTCCTGGCGCGGCATCAAGCCCAAGGTCGCGGCCGCACATGGTGCTGTCGGCTGCATCATCTACTCCGATCCGCGGGACGACGGCTACTTCGACGACAACGTTTTCCCCGTAGGCCCTATGCGCAACAAGAACGGGGTGCAGCGCGGCAGTGTAATGGATATGCCGACCTACCCAGGGGATCCGCTCACTCCCGGGGTGGGTGGCTGGAGCCAAGCGCCTTGACCTAAAAGACGTGACAACCTTCACCAAAATTCCCGTTCTCCCCATTTCCTACGGCGACGCGCAGCCCTTGCTTAGCGCCCTCAAAGGTGCAGATGCAAGTACAATTTCGGGTTGGTATCCGACGTCACAATTCGAGTGTGGCCTGCCCGATTACTGTGCCCATGTTAGCCGTGCTAGTATCAGCGCTTCAGAATGAAGGATCCCGGCTAGGGTAGTCTTCGGTATGGCTTTCACACGCCGCAAGTTTGCGCAACTTGGTCTCGGCGCAGCGTTTTCTCTCAGTGGCAAGGTTCTTTTTGGGCAGGGGGTCGCTCCCCACACGACCAAGCCGTTACCGAAGGCCGCACCTTCTGGCCGCCCTTTTAATGCTCGTTTTGAGGACGTTGCGCATGAGGCCGGGTTGCGCGAGCCGGTAATCTACGGCGGAGTGGATACCAAGAAATTCATTGTTGAGTCAACCGGCTGCGGCTGCGCCTTCATCGACTATGACAACGATGGATGGATGGATCTGTTTGTGCTTTCAGGAACGCGGCTCGAAGCTGCGCCGGAAGGAGCTACAAATCGGCTCTACAAGAATAATCGTGATGGCACATTCACGGACGTCACAGAAAAAGCTGGGCTACAATCAGTTGGCTGGGCGTGCGGAGTCTGCGTTGGCGACTATAACAATGATAGCTTCGACGATATCTTTTTAAGTCGCTTCGGCCAGAACAGCCTCTATCGCAACAATGGCGATGGAACATTCACAGATGTGACGAAGGCCGCAGGACTTTGGAACGACCAGCCTCGCTGGGGTGCGGGATGCAGTTTCGTTGACTATGATCGTGACGGCCACCTCGACTTGTTTGTTTCTAATTACGTGCGATTTTCATTCGAGCACGCGGCGGCACCGGGACAAAACAGCAGCTGCAGTTGGAAAGGAATTCCGGTGGAGTGTGGACCGCGAGGCCTGCAGACTGGCAGGCATTCGCTGTATCACAATAATGGGGACGGCACCTTTACCGACGTGACCGAGCATGCCGGCATCAGCCGGGCGACCCCAAGCTACGGCATGACCGTGGTCGCGGCTGACTTTGATGAAGACGGATGGCCGGATATTTATGTCGCATGCGACTCAACTCCCAGCCTGCTTTTCATAAATAACCATGATGGAACTTTTCGGGAGGAAGGAGTCCTGCGCGGTGCGGCCCTTAGTGACGACGGCATGGAGCAGGCTGGCATGGGCCTGGGTATAGGCGATTACGATTTAGACGGTCATCTCGATTTATTCAAAACGCACTTCGCCGATGACGCCAACATTCTCTATCACAATGACGGCAAGGCGAATTTAGAGGACGCTACGACGTCTTCGCGCCTGGCGGTCGAAACCCGATATGTGTGCTGGGGTGCGGGGATACTCGACCTGGATAACGACGGCTATCCCGACTTATTTATGACGACAGGTCATGTGTACCCTGAGGTTGAAAAAAAACTTCCGCAGTACCCAAACAAGACCCCCCGCGCCGTTTTCCGAAACTTGGGCCAAGGTGTTTTTGAAGAATTAGTCGACCAGGCTGGTCCGGGGATTGCGGCACCGCACTGCAGCCGTGGATGCGCGTTTGGGGATTTTGATAATGACGGCGATATCGACATCCTGATCATCAACCTCAATGAGCCTCCCTCACTGTTGCGGAATGACCTCGCGGGAAAAGCCAACTGGCTGAAGGTAAAGTTGCAAGGAGTTAAGTCCAATTACAGCGCGATTGGAGCTCGAGTGATTGCTCGTTATGCTGGCAAGACTCAAGCACAAGCCGTGTTAAGCCAGTCGAGTTTTTTTTCCTGCAACGACCCCCGCTTGCACTTCGG
>QHZW01000357.1 GCA_003224815.1 Acidobacteriota bacterium
CCTATCGCGAGGTATGCCAGCACTGCAATGGCTGCGAGGAAAAACTTCATGGCAAATACTTGCCTCTTAGGCTCCACAAGGTTGCAATAATTTTGATTTTCCGCATCCCGTTCATCCGCCTTACTCTGACCGTAGCGCCTTCATCGGCTCGATGCGCGCCGCGCGCCATGCGGGAACAAGACACGCCGCAGTAGAGGGAAGCAGCAAGGTTAAGATGACCAAGATGAATACGGTCGCATCGACCGGACTCGTTCCGTAAAGCACGGAACGAATGAGTCGCGTGATGGCAACGCTAGCGGCCATTCCAAAGACAAGCCCGACCAGCGCCGGTCGCAGTCCGTCCAACAGCATCAGGCGCAGCACAGGCACTCGCTCTGCACCTAGCGCCATGCGAATGCCGATCTCTTGCGTTCGCTGGGTAACTAGATACGACAGCACACCATAGAGCCCTACTGCCGCCAGCAGTAGAGACAGTCCCGCGAAACTTAATACCAACGTTGCAGTGAAACTGGAATTTGCGGTAGATTCACCGACGACATGCGCAGCAGAAGTTCGGGATCGATCGACGGTCGTCCGGTTTCGCTGTAGCTGTCTTTCAGTTGCTGCCGCACAAACTCAAAGCTGATGTGCTTGTCGATCAGCCGCAACAGGTGGGTTTCAGGAACCTGATCTTCCAGGCGGAAGTAATGGAACAGCGCTTCGGAGCGGTCGTGTTGCCCCATCATGATCAGCAGGCCTCCGACAATCAGAATCCAACAGAGCATGTGTGAATGCTTTCTTCTAACATGCTTCTGCCGAATCTCATCCCGCTAATCGACGTGACTTTTTCAACACCCACGAAAGTTCACGTTGCGCAATTACCAGGGGTATGCGCCTGCTGCGGATTGCGAGACTCGCGATGCAAAACCCAAAGCTCACGCAGGCTGGAGGTTGCACTATTGTGAGACCCTGGGGTGATTAATTTAAAGAGATCGAGCAGCTTTCAACAACACTTTCCGCTGCTTCCGCGTCTAACAAGAGAGCGTGAGCTATCCTGGCCTTGTCGTCTTGTAAAGACGGTATAATCAAGAGCTTGTAATCGGAGGCAATTTTGAATATGTACGAGCGCGCCAACACCTTATGGGCACGTTTCAAGGCCAATTGGCCGGCATCTACACTGATCATCCTGCTGACGCTCGCGCTCGGCATTTTGATCGGCACCGTCGTCTCCGGCGGTGTACGCGGGCAGGAGAAGAGATCTGCCGATGCCACGCCGCTCAGCGTACCGGCCCCGCGCCAACTGTCGAACCAGTTTTCACAAATTGCCAAGACGCTCGAGCCTGCTGTGGTCAACATCAACACCGAATCCACAATTAAGCCTTCGGTGCGCCGTCGCGGCGGACCGAGCCAGAATCCGAATGATGATCAAGAGAACCCTTTCGGTGACTTCTTTGACAAGTTTTTCGGCGGTCAGGATAATGCCGGTCCGATTCGCGAGCGCTCACTGGGTTCTGGCGTGATTGTTGATCCCAAAGGTTTCATCGTCACCAATCGCCACGTGGTTGAGAAGGCCGATCGCATCCGGGTGAAACTGCAAGATGATCCTCCGGGAACTCTACATGACGCCAAGGTGATTGGCACCGATCAGGAGACGGATCTCGCAGTAATAAAAATCGATTTGGATAAAAGTCTTCCGACCGCCAAGCTGGGAAATTCTGACAGCATGCAGGTAGGGGATTGGGTACTTGCAGTGGGCAGCCCGTTCGGATTGCAGGCGACCGTCACTGCCGGCATCGTCTCCGCAAAGGGCCGCAACATTGTTCCAAACCGGCAATTCCAGTCATTCATTCAAACCGACGCAGCCATCAATCCCGGTAACTCTGGCGGGCCCTTGGTCAATCTCGACGGCGAAGTTATCGGAATTAACACGGCAATCCTGACGGACACCAATGCCTACGCCGGTGTTGGCTTCGCGCTTCCCTCAAATGCCGTGGTGCAGGTCTATAACCAGCTGACCGGCCCGGAACACCGCGTGCAGCGCGGATCGATCGGAATCGAATTCAATGCGCAGGAAAATCCGGCTATTTCGCGCGTGTACGGCGTGCAATCGGGAATCACGGTTTCGAGCGTCGTGTCCGGCAGTCCTGCCGATCGTGCGGGTCTGAAGGTGGGCGATACGATTGTTTCCGTGGATGGCAAGCCGATCAAGAATGGCGACGAACTGGTCGCCGACATCGCCAGCCGCAAGCCCGGCCAGAAAATAACTCTGGGCTACATCCGCAATGAACAAAAACAGGAAACCGCAGTCACCGTCGCTGATCGCGCCAAGCTGTTCGCATCGCGATTGGGCGAGGACCAGGAAAGCGCCGGGGAATCCCAGCCTAAGCAGAGCAAACTGGGCGCTAACGTACGGGCGCTCACGCCAGAAATGGCTGACCGCCTGAGTGTGCCTTCCGGCAAGGGCGTGGTTGTTCAGGACGTCAAGCCCGGATCCTTCGCCGATGACATCGGGCTTTCCCGTGGGGACGTTGTTTTGCAGATCAATAAGCAGCCGGTAAACAGTGAAGAGGATTTCGACCGCATCCAATCTGGCCTGAAGAGCGGGCAGGACGTCGTGTTCCTGGTACGTCAGCGTGGCGCTGGCAATAACAACGGAACCATCTTCCTGGCCGGAACACTTCCGTAACTATTACCTGCACTAGCGACACTGGCACGGAAGCCGGGTTTAAGAGACTATGGACACAGCTTCCCGAGCCATTTCGGGAAGAAACAGAATCAGGAGTAAAACGGGATGATTTCTTTGCGACAAACAAGCTTGGCGGTTGCCGGAGCGGTGCTGCTCACCGGCTTGTCGCCCGTTTATGCCAGCACGGCTAAAAAGCACCCGAAACCCAGCCACCCCGAGGCTGCGCATGCAAAAGCGCAGCACCCTGCGCCACAAAAGGGGACGAAGCATGCTGCTCCCAAGGCGACGCGTCACACAGCCAGGAAGACCAAGGGCCACAAGCGCGGACAGGCAGCGATTGACAACCAACGGGCGGGACAGATTCAGGCAGCGCTCGTCCGCGAGCACTACCTGAGCGGCGAGCCTTCCGGGACTTGGGATATATCGACTCAGGAGGCGATGCGCCGTTATCAGGCAGCCCAGGGATGGCAGACGAAACAAGTCCCGGATTCTCGTGCGCTGATCCGTCTTGGGTTGGGGCCGGACCACGGTCATTTGCTGAATCCTGAGAGCGCGATGACCACGGGTCCTCGCCTATCGCAGAGCGCATCCAATGCGCAACCAACGGGAGCGTACTCAAAAGCTGCAGTTGCGACCCAGACCGGCACGAGAATCAACACTCCCGCGGCGGCAATGCCTCAGATTTCTCCGCGATAACCGCCACTCTTTGCAAGTGGTCATTCCTTATTACCGCGCCTGGATTGGTTTCAACCAGGGCATGGGCTGTCTCTTCCCCGTGGCTTTTAGCTAACGCTTTTCTTGCCTCAGAAAGAATCGGCGGACGCCGGGCAAGATCATGTGCATCGGTCGCGAGAAAGTGGACGGCTTTTTTCTTCAATAACCATTGTGCCGATTCGGCGGCACGATCTCCCCACGAACCGGTCAGCACTGATCCGGTAATTTGCACTGCACAACCGAGTCCTGTCCAGCGCACGACCCGGTCCAAGTTCTTTTGCAAAATCGGATTACGTTCGGGATGCGTGATGATGGGAACAATTCCCCGCTCACACATCTGTCCGAGCCAATCATCAAGCGCGGGCGGAATGTTGAAGTTGTTGAACTCGACCAGCAAATAGCGCGTCTGTCCGATGCAGTACCTCTCTGGTGTCTGTATGGCAGCCTGCATATTTTCAAACGAGAGATGAAAGTCACAGCCGAGGCTCAACACCGGCCTCGCGCCAATTCTCTGTTGCAACTTGTCAAGAAGCCCAGTCAGATAATCGCGGTCATAAAAGTACCGGTCGTTCGCGTGGGGCGTGGCCACCATGTGCTCGATGCCATCCTGCGCTGCCATCCGGCACATGGCTTCGGCGGTATCCCAAGACTTAGGACCGTCGTCAACTTCAGGCAGGATATGGGAGTGAATGTCAATCACGTATTCGCGAGTTAAGCAGGTTCAGAGCATCGAAATATAACCACGAAGGTACCCGAAGAAAGCACCTTAGTATCGCTGCCGGACGAAGTCGCCAATCTCGGCGTAGGCCTTCTTCAGCACCTCCTCCTGCGGCAGAAATACGATGCGGAAGTGTCTGCTGGCGGGCTTCTGCCCGAACCCTGAACCGTGCACAACGAGAATGTGTTTCTCAACCAGTAGTTCCTTCACAAAGACGTCATCCTCTTCGGGCACGTCAATCTTCGGAAATGCATAGAACGCTCCCAGGGGCGGCACACAGCTCATATGCGGAATCGAATTGCATGCTTCGACGGTCTGATCGCGGCGTCGCTTCAATTTTGCATTCACTTCAACGAGGTGGTCATGCGGACCTTCCAGTGCAACTTTGATCGCATATTGCTCTGGGTGATTTGCTGACAAGCGCGCACGTAGAAGCTTATGGACACCCTCAACATAGGGCTTGATCGCCGGGCCTTCGCCGCTGGCGATTACCCAGCCAATGCGCCATCCGGGAGCGAGATAGTTTTTCGATAGGCCCCCGATGGTCACGACCGGCACATCGGGGGCGACTGCCGCGAGAGACGTTAACTCACCGCCGTCGAGAATCAGCTTGTCGTAAATTTCGTCGGCAATGATCAATAGGTTGTGTTGACGCGCCAGCTCGGCAATGTCTTCGAGCATCCTCCGCGTGCAAATCGCGCCTGTAGGATTATT
>QHZW01000358.1 GCA_003224815.1 Acidobacteriota bacterium
GATTTTCTCCACCCAGCACGAAATCTATGGCGACTCCGCCTGGGTTCAGTACGCCTATCGGAACTCGAACGCCACGTCTTGGGTTGGGACCGGGGAGCCGATCTGCTCTCAGGTATGATCCCGCAAATCTACTTCGACTACGTGCGGGGAGGTCCACCCGAAGGGTTAGTGCCGGTACTCAACCACAACCAAATGGACCTACGTGGACTGGCGGCACTGTCCACTCGGATTCTTTCCCTACTCAGTGACGCTGAAAATCTTGGGCAAGACGCACTTGAAGTCTTTGGCGTCTCCCGTATCTGTGAAAAGCGCGGCGAACACACACGAGCCCGCAACCTGTACGAGAAGTCCATTGCTTCCTTCTTGCCCAGCGAAACCGACAGGGTTGCACGGCGCTCACTTGCGAGGCTCGCAAAGCGGCAAGGTGATTTCGACGTGGCATGTGAGCTTTGGAAAACTGCACTCGGTAATTCACGGCATGGGTATGACGCCTACGAGCAGCTCGCGATGTATTACGAACATAAGGCTCGCGAACCCGAGCAAGCTCTACAAATAGTGCAACAGGCACTCGATGAACTTTCCCACGCAATTCAAGTGGGCGACATCGCTCCAGGCCCGTATCGTGAGATCAAGGCGAGATTTGATCGTCGAATGGAGCGGCTAAAGCGCAAGAACGGCAGACCTCTCCTGGCTAACCTAATGACACGAGCTCAGGCCTAATGGTGAATGAGATGGAGGAAGGACGAAAACGAGTATTGGGAATCATGGCCAGCATTCTGGTCTCGCGTCATCTAAAGACGACGGAAGATCTGCATGACAGTCGGCCGAGTCCGAGAACCGAGTCGCTGGTCGGCTCAGCCGTGCAGTGGGCCGAACGAATCATGAGAAGGATCGACGGCACGTTTGCGAATTCCGGGGATGACAAAAGATGGCCGCGAGCTTAGAAGAGACGCTAATTTCGGTTTGGCAGCAGGCATTGATCGAAAATGCCGGGAACGTGAAGCTGGAGAACCGCGGTTTTCCGGTCCGACGAACCAGCCGATCAAAATTGCGCGAAGTAGATTTTCAATTTGAAGGTCACGAAATGCGAGGTCTTGAACAGAATCCTGAAACGGCTTCGCGCTGGGCGCAATTGGCACGGCAAGGCAAGAAGGTCATGCAGTTTTTGCAGCAGCGCCGCTACATCGCTGTTGTGGTCGATGGAAAGGTTCAGTTGTACGGAAAAGTGGTATTGGATCAATAGAGCGGCTCAGGGCTTGTGCGTTAGGCTGACCACAGCCCGCCGGCATGCCAGGTTCGATTGAAGGGATCGTTCGATATGGCGGCCGACAGCAAAGGGTAAGCGAAGTCCCTTACAGCGAGGACAATTTCTGCAAAACGCGTGGGAGTAGTAAGCCGTGAACGGCGAATGAACGCAGTCCACTGCACAGATTTTTCTTCCGCGAATTCATCTCTCAAGCCGGCGGGATCGGATTCAATCGTCATGTTGCGCTGCGCGAACGTCGCCTTGACTGCGCTCACCAATATCGGACCCTCAAAACTGTATAGGCGAGAGAGCGCCCACAAATCGAAGTAGTCCTTCATTCGGCTGTTCAGCATTCCAAGCATGGTCAACGCTTCCAACTTTTCGGCAATGACCGTCTCCTTTGGATAGGCGTGCAGAACAGGCGCCGGAAATTCTAGAAGTGTGGGATATTCGATTTGAACGGCGCCTGGGGTAACCACATCGCCAAAGCCAATGTCGATTTGCATTGGGATTCGAGCGCGAGCAAGGGTTGCGTGGAAGCGAACCCGCACGCCCTCGTACTCGGCATCCTCCTTTATCCTGGCGATCTTTACCGATTGTGCATCGAATTCAATCGCGTCAGGTTCGGCTTCGAGCTCGCAAACTTTAGCGATCAGAACACGAATGTGCTCAAGTTCGTTGCTCATTCGCCCGAGGAGATCGATATCCATCGTGGAACGTGAGAGCGGTGTTCGCCAGGGGGTCAACAGTAGCGCACCTTTGAGAATGAATTGTTCCGAGTCGCGAGAACGCGATAGGCGATAGAGGAATCGTTCCATCGCGATCTCCAGTGAAACAATCTTGTTGTTGGAAAGTTTGAAAATGTGGTCTAGTTCAACCGGGCTCTCAGGAAACTCACCAGTGAGTCGGGCACGGACGGTCACCAAGTCTCCGAACGTTTGAACGTTAATCGCCTGAAAAACGTATCGGTATTTCGCGTCCGCTGCCTGCTTCCACTGCTGGATCGAGTCACGGCCGTGGTAATCCTGCCCTTCGTCGTGGACAGTGCCATCTTCAGTGAAACAACGGGAGAGCGCATCCGCGTCCTTCGCCTTTTCGGCGGCCAGGTATTCAGCGACGGGTTCGGGCACATCAAGAGCCATGCTGTTCTCCTCCGGGTAATTGCACAGTCAGAAGTTTCGCGGGATACTGACGAAATAGGAAGTACGCACGAGAAAGTGCGTTAGGAGGAATATGTATGCCGAAACGCTACACGCCCACGTCCGCTGCGGCAGACGTAGAAGCAGCGCTCCGTCTCTTGGAAGGAAGGTGGAAGCTCGTCATTCTGTTCCATCTATTCGGAGGCAAGGTGATGCGCTTTTCCGACCTGGTCCCTTTGTCCTACGCTTGACGCCATCATGAAGTGGGCCGATCGACGGCCGGCAGGGAGAAGAAGCGCAACTCGCCCTGACCGTTTGCGCCTCCTGAATCACGGGCAAGCCTGAAGTAGGGCACAGTTACTTATGGCCACCTGGTCAGCGGCCTACGATCAAATGTTTTTTCTTCCGAGTTAATGGGGTATTCGACAGTTGAATACGGCAAGTGCGAGGCGAGCGACCTGTTGCAACGATTTCTTGTCTGACTTGAGCCTGGCCATCGCTCTCATGCCTTGGATCGTGACCACAAAGAAGCGCGCAAGAGCAGTAAGGTCGTCCTTAGGCGACAGTTCTTCCTGCTTTACCGCTCTCGCGAGAGCCTGGAGAAAGATTGCTTCGACCCTAGACTGGTTATCCCTAAGTAAATCCCTTACGACCGCGTCCTTAGGGTCACGCTGCAGGTTGGCGCTCAACAACAGGCAGCCTCGTTGATGTTGTCCCCGTGTCTCGCTGGCAAGCCCGAATAAAAGTTTCGCGAAACCCTCTGTGACGCAAGGAATCTCATTCAGCATCTTCTGCACCTGGCCGTTCGTTTGATCCCGGTAATATGCCAGGGCCTTTAGGTATAAGGCGCGCTTGTCACCAAACGTATCGTAGAGACTCTGTCTGGCGATGCCCATTTCCTTCATCAGCGCTTCTAGTGAAGTATTTTCATATCCCAACGACCAAAAGAGATTCATCGCTTTGGCTAGAGCGCGCTCGGGATCGAATTCCTTAGGTCGGGCCATATCGATTTTTCAGTCTACTACTGAGCGAGATTTGACAGCAGTCATTCTGGACTATAAAGTCTAGAATTACTCTTTTAATCGGGGCACTGAAATAGTTCAGAGAAAGAATCGTACGTCTGGAGGAATTCGGATGAGGGCAAATCTGAAATTGCAAGCAGGGGTGTTTCTCGGCTTTCTCTTGTTTACCACTGTTGCATCAATGAGCCAAACCAAATCCAGTCCCGAGGCGATCGAATCTCGATTTGGGGAGGCCGATGGGATGAAGATTCATTACCTCACAGGCGGCCATGGCCCCGCCGTGATCCTCATCCATGGCTATACGCAAACCTCGCGGATGTGGAGGCCATTGATTCCCAAGCTTACAGACAAGTTCACCGTTGTTGCACCGGACCTGCCGGGAATTGGCGACTCCGACATTCCCAAAGACGGCCTGGACATGAAAACCGCAGCCATTCGCATCCATGCTCTGGTGAAATCGCTCGGAATCAGCAAAGCGAGCGTCGTTGGGCATGACATCGGTCTGATGGTGGCGTACGCGTACGCAGCGCAGTTCCCAAGCGAAGTCGAAAAGTTGGTCGTAATGGATGCGTTTCTCCCCGGCGTGCCGGGTTGGGAGTTGGCATACGACAGCCCGAATTTCTGGCATTTTCGGTTTCACGGGCCCACGCCGGAAGCCTTGGTCCAAGATAGGGAGAAGATGTATTTCGCTTATTTCTGGAACGACTTGGCTGCCGATGGGACTCGCTCGCTTTCAGAAGCAGATCGCGCGTCATATGTCTCTGCCTATTCGCGCCCAGGGCGGATGCGAGCAGGTTGGGCATACTTCGCTTCCTGGCCCGACACCGCAAAAGACTTCGCGCAAATGGCGCAAACTAAGCTGACCATGCCTGTCCTATCGATCGCTGGCGAAAAAGCCAGCGCCGCGATCCTTGGCCCGCAGATGAAGGGCGTAACAACCGATCTCAAGGTGATCGAATTAAAAGGTAGCGGTCACTGGCTCATGGAAGAGCGACCCCAAGAGACCATGGACGCGCTCGTCGCATTTCTCTGAGTCGTTAATTACCACTCGGTGAGAACTTTTCTTTGCAGCCGCTAGGGAGACGTATTCATTAAGAAGTTTTTGTTGTTTGCGCTTACGATTCTCGTCGCCACTTGCAGCGCGACCGCACCATCTATTCCTGAACTTCGCTTTACCCCAACGGAGCTTGCTGGTGGAGACAAAGGTGAGAGCCAGATCGGGAGTTCGAAACTCGCCGGAGTACATACCAAGATTTTGGCGGGCAATCCCGCCGCTGCGGGTTTCTATTCGATTTTGTTATTCGTCCCGCCACGCACAACGATTCAAGCTCATTCGCATCGTGACGACCGCATGGCTACGGTCGTTTCCGGGACCTGGCACTTTGGATATGGAACGCATTTTGACGAGAAGGTTCTGAAGACACTCCCAGTCGGCAGCGTCTATTCAGAACCCGGCGGCATTAATCATTTTGCGCGCACCGCCGAGGTGCCCGTGGTTGTACACATCTCCGGTTTCGGCCCCACCGACACGCGTTATTTCAAGGATGATCCGGAGAACCAAAAAAAAGCGAAGTAAAGAGTAACTCTTGAAAGACGGTAATCCCGAAGGAGTGCCACTATGGTTCTGGGCATGAGCTTGCAGGCTTTCACTCTGATTCCCGTCCTAATTAGTCTTACCGGAATTATGTCAGGGTCTGTTGTAATGTACGGATTCTTCACCAACAAGCGGCTCGAAACATTGACAGCGCTCTTTTTCAGCACAACAGTCCTCACCAGCATTACTGGTTTTCTCTTCCCATATATGGGAGTGACCCCGGGGATCAAGCTTGGAGTGATCTCATTGGTCGGGCTGACGATTGCGATCGTGACTCGCTACCCTCTACACCTTGCATGGCGAAAAACCTACGTGATTGCAGCCTGCGCTGCGTTGTACTTTAACGCCTTTGTTCTGGTGGTACAGTCGTTTGAAAAAGTCTCAGCGCTGAGAGCAATTGCCCCGACCCAAAAAGAGCCGCCGTTTGCAATCGCCCAAATCGCAATGTTGGTTCTTTTCGTTATCCTGACAACATTCTCTGTGAGGAAATTCCGCCCTGAGCCGACACAGCTTAGGTCGAGCGCCAAAGCAGTTTGATTTGAGGAATTAGGCGGACCTTATACAATGTTGTTGCCGCTACATCGTAGTTCACCTGCAAGTGTTCTCAGCAGACCGAGATTTGCGTGAGGATTCGTGTCCTACCGAAAGCGGCTTCACTTGTCGCTCTGGTTGCGGCGGTCCTGATCGGTTGGTCGTCGTGCGCCTTCCTTGGTCCCCACCGTGTTGTAGCCCAGGCTCGTCCAGCCGGATTTAGAGACGCAGCCGACGCATTGCAATCCACTAACGCACGACTGGTCCTCGCCGCCGCTGATCATTTTCTATTGGCTGAACAATGGCCCTGCCGCTGCTCCTCTGTACGCCCGAGTTGAAAAGCTCTTTTCAGAGAGTGGCGACAAGGGAAATGAGCTTCATGCACACATAGGGCGCCTCCGGGCAGAAGCCGAGACCATGTCCTTCGTCGATCTCTCGCGTTATCTGGGCGAACAGCTCCAGAGTCCTCTGCTCAAACAGGACAAGCAACTGCGACTGTGGTGTCTGATAGCCAAGGGCTATCTGAATCTGTATTCACGTTTACAACACTGGTGCGGAAACCGACCGAGCGTTAGAGGTTCTACATGCTGCTGCCTGACGTACTGTCGGTAACTGCCATCATTGGGCGCCCCTCCCAGGCTATGTAGCCTTCAGGGAAGCGAATTCGCATGCTCCGGCGATGTCCGCCGAAGGTTCACGAAGGTTCAATAAGGGTTCCTGAGGTTGCTTTTTGCGTCAAATTGAGGCGATCTTCGCCTTTGATTTAAATTACTTACAACTAAGTTTTTCCTTTTCACGAGCACGCGAGTGCAGCCGGTGTCTAATTGGGGTCTGTAGATAGGTTCGCGGGAAAGAGTGGAACGGTTATGCTCGGCATCCGAAAAATCTGAAGCGTAAGGCTGCAAGTCGATTCGCTATAATGTTTGAGAAATGGACGTTGAACGCATCATCAATGACATCGAACAGTTGGAGGAGATGTTCGAAGCAGCGGATATTAGGCCACTCAACGCAGGCGACATATCCGCTGCGAACCGAAGGCACGATGAGGCATTAGCCCACAGTCCGTGGTTCCGCTTGTGGCAGAGCTACGGCGTGTGTTGTCGGACTGAAGCTCCGGTACTGCACCTGCCAGGAGCAGAAAGCTAAACCTCCAACTCACCTGCGGAGCATCTCTAGAAAGTTACTTCTTAAGTATGCGTTACTATCGAATCATGGAACGATTCTCAGGCATACGTGACTCGTTCGCCATGGTTCTCGTGCTTGCCGCAACCGCCTCCGCGCAAACTGCCCGTGACCAGCAGGCGTACGGAGCTTAATCGAGCAGTGGAACACCGCCTACATCGGCTTGGATGCCAAGAAATTGGCTGCTCTTAACACGCCCGAGTTCGATATCGTAAACCGCCTTGGGGCAATGGATACACAAGTCATCGAACTCCGACCAGCGCGGTGAAGAGAGCAGCTGATCGGGCACGCCAATCTCGCCCACCTGTTGCTGACTCGCCGCCGTACGTTTTCAGAAATGCACTGAATTCGAGCGCCTCGGCCGGTAGCCTTCTTCCCCGGTTGCTGATCTCGTAAAACTCCAGCGTGACCACAGGATTGAGGTCCGTGATTCTTACCTTGCGATCCCGCGAGGCCAGGGCGCCGAACGAAGGAATGACCGCAACCCCCAAGCCAGCTTCGACCAATCCGATCTGGGTATCCAAGAGATTGACAGTCTGACCTCGTTTGCAGACGATTCCCATCTTTGCGAGTTGTTTTTGGATGAGTTGCTCGTGTGGGTAATCCTTGGTGAGCGAGATCAGAGTTTCGCCACTAAGCGCAGACCATTGGCTGGTGTTGTGGCGTGTCGGTCGACCGTCGTCCGGTCGGACAAGCATGAGAGAGAAACGGAAGAAAGGTACCCGCCTTACTCCAGGCATCCGATCAAAAATACCTACCGCGAAGTCG
>QHZW01000321.1 GCA_003224815.1 Acidobacteriota bacterium
CTGACCGTGCATTTGAAGCGAACCTACCAAAGGCGCTGGCGGTGGTCTGCCGCGAGGTCGAAAAAGAACGACGCGAAATAATGCCGCAGGTCTGTCCTGGAATTCCATACCTGCTGCAGAACTTGAAGTCTCAGGGAAAGTTGCTGGGAGTTGCCTCAGGAAATCTTGAGACCGTCGGCTGGCACAAGATTGAAGCCGCCAGCCTGCGCAATTTTTTCTCGTTCGGGTTCTTCAGCGATCGGTGCGAGAGCCGCGCCGGAATATTTTGTAAAGCGCTGGAACATGTTGTCGCGCAAATCGGCAGGAACGCTCGTGTATGTTTTATTGGCGATACGCCTTCCGATATTCGCGCTGCTCGCGAGATAGGCGCCAGCATCGTGGCCGTCGCGAGCGGTAAGTTCAGTCTTGAGGACCTAAGTGCCTGCTCGCCTGACGTGTGCATCTCGGATTGTGGGGAGCTACTTGCGGCCGATTAGCTCAGCAGTCGAGCGATCGCTTTCCGGTTTCGGGTTGGCAAGTATACGAGTGCCGCTTGGGCAAGAGCGCTGTAAACCCGCTTCAGTGCAGGATTGCGGACGAGTGCCGAAAGATGCTGCCCGATCGTATCTGTATCTCCTCGCACAAGCGGCCCGCTGGATGAGGCCGCGGCTCCCATATGTTTGTAATTCACCAACGTTTGTTCAACGATCGGCATCATACGTACCCTTGCTTCAGTAGCTGAAATCCCCGCTAGCTTCGCTGCCTGCTCTGACGCAGCCAGCAACGATATCAGCAAGGGACAAATCATGGTTGCAAATGCGTGATACGCAATTTTGTCCTGCTTGCGGATGGGGAACGGCTTCCCGCCCAGAGCTTTCACTATCTTCTTTGCGACTCGAACTGCGCGTTGATCGCCTTCGAGTGCGAAAGCCACGTTATGCAATTGCGGCTGCGAATTTTGCACGAATGTCATCAGCGGGTGGACCGAAGCGACTGCAGCTCCGGATTCACGCATGACGGCGAGAACGTCACTGCCAAGAACGCCGCTTGAGTGCAAGGCAATTTTGTTTCGCAGGTCACGCCGCGCAAACTCGAGTACGCCCGCAGCAATCTTCGAATCCGGCATGCAAAACCAAATGATTGTGGCATCGAGCGTTCCACGCCTTGCAATGCAAGTTCTGGCCTTCACGCTGCGCGAGAGACGTCGCCCTTGTGCGAGCGACCGCGGGTTGTCGCGCGCAATGATCTCGGTGATCTTAAAACCGGCATCGCTCAAGCGCAGAGCAAGCGTCGACCCTAACCGGCCCGCACCAACGATCGCGATTGTTTCCGGCCTCATCGCCGCGAGAATAACAGGAGCTCCTCACAAAAGCGATTTCGTTCCCTTTATATTGATTGCATGCCGAAAGCGACGTTACGCAAGAAGACGAAAGTCATCCGCAACAGAGCACGCGTTCTTACTTCGCGGGAGTCTTATCGTGGTCCCGTGTTCTGGGTAACTACCGATGACGTTCTCGAACCAACAGGGGTTCGTGTGCGGCGAGACGTGGTGAGGCACTCCGGATCGGTGGTTGTGCTGGCAGTCGATGATCAGCCCAGCCAGCCACGAGTTCTGCTGGAAAAACAATACCGCCATGCTGCCGGGCAATTTCTCTACGAGCTGCCGGCGGGCCGGATCGACGAAGGGGAGAACGAACTGAGGGCGGCCAAGCGAGAACTACTCGAAGAAACCGGCTACTCGGCCCGAAGCTGGAAGAGAATTCTGCATTTCTGGGCCAGTCCGGGATTCGTGGCCGAAGTCATGTCCATCTATTTGGCCCGCGATCTCACGCTCGGCACAGCCCAACCTGAAGATGATGAGGTGATCGAAATCAGCATGGTTGCTCTCGGAAAAGCTGTGTCGATGATCATGCGAGGCGAGATCCAGGATGCGAAAACCATAGCAGGCGTGCTCTGGCTTGACCATCAACAACGTTCGACCTTAGATCTTCTCCATAAATCTGGTTAGGTTGTGCAGTCTTCTCCTGCTTGACAGTCCTTCACACCGGACGCACAATGGCTGCAAATTTGGAAAAGCGCTCTGGTCAGAACGCTTTTCCAGGGAGCGTACGTGGAATGATGAAAGGTACTGTGAAGTGGTTCAATAACGCAAAAGGCTACGGCTTCATCGGACGAGACGATGGGGCAGACGTGTTCGTACACTACAGCGCAATTTCTTCCGAAGGCTACAAGAGCCTTCAGGAAGGCGATGTCGTGGACTTCGAGATTGTGCAAGGCCAGAAAGGACCGCAGGCAGCCAATGTCATGAAGTCCGAACACACTTCTGCCTGAGGCTCAGCGGCCCGAGGCAATCGCGTCTTCGGGCGCGATGAACTGATAACTCACGAATGCGACCTGCTTGCCATCCGGCGACCAGGACGGAACGTTTATCGTTCCCTGCCCTCCGAATAACTTCGCCAGCACAGTAATTTTCGTGTCCTCGAGCGACATCAGCCGCAGCATGACGTCTTTGTTTTCGGGATGGCCGGCGACGTCTTTATCGTAGGTCAGGAAAACCATCCATTTTCCGTCCGGCGAAATATGCGGAAACCAGTTGTTGAAGTCGTCGGAGAAAACTTGCTCCTGCTGGCTGCCGTCAGGCTTCATCCTCCAAATTTGCATGTGCCCGGTGCGCTCGGAATTGAAATAGATGTATTGACCATCGGGCGAGTATTCGGGGCCATCGTCGAGGCCTTTGGCAGTTGTGAGGCGCGTCTCATCACCGCCGGAAACTGGGACTGTGTAGATGTCGAAATCGCCATTGCGCTCGCCGACGAAGGCGAGGGTCTTACCATCGGGTGACCAGCCGTGCCAGTAGGAAGGGCCGATTGGAGTGAGCCGTTTCGGCGTGCCGCCGGAGATTGGCATGACGTACACGAGAGAGTCGTGGCCTATTTTGCCGTCGGGAGATTTCGTTTCTTGCGAGTTGTCGCTGAAGGCGAGCATGGTGCCGTCGGGCGAGATGCCGTGATCGTTGTTGAGGCGATTCTGGTCGCCAGTCTTGACGACCTCATGCGTGCCGCCTTTCACAGGCAATTTTTCGAGATCGCCGTTCCGATTAAAGAGGAGGTACGAACCATCGCGCGACCAGTTGGGCGCCTCGAATCTCCCCTGCGCGAAGTAAACGACCTGGCGATCACCGGAATCTATCGGCACAGTTTCGAGCGTGCTGTAAAGAACCGGCTGGCCTGACGACGGAGCGAGCGGTTTCAGGTCAACATTCGCAAAGCTTGCCTGCTCGACAGCATCTTTATCGTGTGCGCAAACACCGATTCCGGCGTAGAACTCTCCTTCGAGCGGAATGCGAATGGATTCGCCGTCGTAGCGAAAGGGATCGCCAACAGAAAGGTACACGAATGCGCCTCGCCGTGTAAGGCGCAGGCGACGAGGCATGGTCGTGGCCTCGCCCGCCGCGCCCACCCATATCATTGGGCGAGATCGAATTTCCCCTGTGGCTCCGTCCTGCTGATCTCGATATTGCAATGACAACAGCCCACTCGCATGGAGCGCCACGTCAACGTAAACCGAACCCTTATCGAGGGACTGGCGAAAAATTAGAACAGCTTTCTTGTGCTCATTGCCGCCGTTGTTGGCGAAGGAAACATCCGCGGTCAGCTGCACGTCGCCGGACAGTTTCTTCCACGCAAATTGAAATTCATCATGGGTGGTCCACATGTTTTCGCCGCTGCCGGTCAGCGTGTAGGTTTTCTTCGCCGGATCGTAAGTTGCCGTGCCTGCGTGTAGCACCGCGCCAATATCTGAGTGATTCTCAAATATCCCGAGCGCATTCTGTGCACTAGCATGCGAAGTGATCAGCGGCAGTAACAGCAGGAGCAGGACCTTGAAATTTGACATTCCCTTGCCTCTTTCTGCCCTCTTCAGCGTGTATTTGTACGAATCGCGTAGGGGCGGGTGCCCTCACCCGCCCCGCGGAGCGAAGCTCCGCGCAATGTCGGCGAGCACAGCTCGCCCACCCGGACGAGGGCGTCCGGGCCTACGTGAGTTGTGATGGCACAGACGGAAGTTAGAGGCCAGCCGCCAAATTGTCAATCAGCGTCTGGCTGCACGGGCACGCTTCTGGTACAAATGTGTGCTGTCATTCAACCAACAGTTATGAAAAAACTTGCCTTCCTGCTCGCCGCTCTTTGCTCGCTGCTCACAGCCGCTTCACTCGCACAATCCGGCGTCTCCAAAGGCCTCGCCCTCACGCCGCCTATGGGCTGGAACACCTGGAACAAGTTCGGCTGCAACGTCAGCGATGAACTGGTGCGCAGCATGGCTCACGCAATCGTGAAGACGGGCATGAAGGACGTCGGCTATCAATACGTGGTCATCGACGACTGCTGGCAGGTTTCGCGTGACGCGCAGGGCAACATCGTCACCGATTCGCAGCGCTTTCCGAAGGGCATCAAGCCAGTGGCAGATTATGTTCATTCGCTTGGCCTGAAGTTCGGAATCTATTCCGACGCGGGAGAGAAAACTTGCGCCGGCCGTCCTGCAGGCCTGGGACACGAATACCAGGATGCGCTCATGTACGCTTCGTGGGGTGTTGATTACTTGAAATACGACTGGTGCCACACGCTTCCCGGACAGGATGCACGCGCCTCATACGCCAATATTCGCAAGGCCTTAGATACGAGTGGGCGTCCGATCGTGTTGAGCATTTGTGAGTGGGGGAAAAACCAGCCGTGGCTTTGGGGGAATGAGGTCGGCGGCAATTTGTGGCGCACCACCGACGACATTGAAGACCGCTGGGCGGGCAAGAAGGAATGGAGCCCAGGGAATTGCTGCTCGAATGGCATGCTCGACATCGCCGATCAGAACGAGCCGCTCTATTCCTACGCCGGACCTGGACACTGGAATGATCCCGACATGCTCGAGGTCGGCAATGGCGGCATGACTACGGCCGAGTACCGCTCGCATTTCAGCTTGTGGGCGCTCATGGCTGCGCCGCTCATCGCGGGAAACGATTTGCGCAGCATGACTCCGGAAATTCGCGACATTCTCACGAATAAAGAAGTGATCGCGATTGATCAGGACTCGCTCGGGCGCCAAGGGCGGCGCGTGGCCAAAGCTGGCGATCTGGAGGTTTGGTCAAAACAG
>QHZW01000322.1 GCA_003224815.1 Acidobacteriota bacterium
CGAGTAATCTTGAAGCAAAGATGCGCGCACGTGCCGATCGGTGGAAGCAACAGCCCTATCCGTTCGGCAGCGAGATGCCATGGGACTCAACCGGCCAGGAAGAAGTTTATGCGTGGACCAAGTATTTCGGTTATCAGGACAAGGCTGAGGTCACGCTTAACGCCATTCTGGGCTACGATCCCGCCATCCCGCACTGGGGCTATAACGGAAGCGCTCGTCGGTATTGGGACTTTATTTTCGCCGCCAAAGACCGGCGACTCGAACGCCAGCTTCATCATTATGGATCAGCTCTAAACGCAATTCCTCTCTTGTCCGAATATCGCGAATACCCCGACGACTTCTATTTGCTGCGCGTAGGCTATGGCGGCACCATGGGCGCCCTCACCGATATCGATCAGAAAGGTTTCGCTTCAGCCGCATTTCATAGCTTTCCGGACATGCTCAAATCGGATCCGCTCTCAGGGGACTACGGCCCGAATTTTTTCGGATACGCCTGGGACACAGCGACGTACGTTGTTAAGCATCCGCAATTCGGATGGCTCGCGTTCGGTGGTAATGTGAGAGCTGACGGAGGGACGATAAAGATCACTCCCCTCGATTCGGCTCGGACCCGAATCTACTTGGCTCCGTATGGCCTCTGGCTCACTCTCGATTCTGGCAAGTTTGATGCCGTGGAATTGAATCCCAAGACCGGTGCTGTGCGACTCGGCCTCGGCGCAAGAACACTGTTCACGACCGCGGCGCGGTTACGGATAGAACAACCAGCCAAGATAGACGGTGTGGGAACGTATGCTCCAACCAGTTCGTTCAAATTCGAGCGTGATGCCCATGTTGTACCTTTGGTGAGTCGAGCGAACTGGATTGAGCTCACAGTTAAGCGGTAGGCATGAAATGGGCCGTGTAACTAGCCGCTACAACCGTTCCTAGTGGGATCCGCCCTCTCGTGCTGCCAGAGCGAACAATCAGAGTGTTTCAGAATGGGTTCGGAGCACGATTCATGCTGATCGCCGCTTTCAAGGTAATAATCCGTTGCTCCGGAATACGCATACATGGCGCGAACCGCTGATCTCAAGCAAATTATTACCAAATCGCGCGGAAGTTGTTGAATTGCTTGGCGTCCCCAATGGGGATTTGAACCATGTTACCGCCCTGAAAGGGCTCCTCAGGTAGGACTCGAATCAACACTTAAACGTAGTTTCAACAACATGCAGGTCAGCGGATGACACCTAAGACCATAGAAAGCAGTGATAATCCAACAAACGGAGCGCAAATAGAGCGCACGTTTATGCGATGTCGCGCTGCACACACCCTCGGGGGAACGTTTGTTGCACCCAAATTGGCCCCACAAAATTGCCAGGCGAGCGGTTCGGCAACGGCTTACTTTTTCGACGGTAACAATCAGCCATTTTCTTCGCTGGATATTCCCTTCTACGCCTTCGTCCCGGTTTTGAAGATCACCAAGGGTGTTCTGATCCGTTTGGAAAATTTTCTACTATAACTGATTCTCCAACGGCTTGCTAAAATCGCGTTCTGATGCGTTCTGATCCAACATGCTTCGTTCTGAGCACAGACCTATCACGTTTTTATTACGCTCAGCTTCCTTCGGTCCGGCTTTTCAGACTAATGATTCCATAACAATGTCGGCTCCCAGGCCCGAGTAGGCTTTGGAGTCGAACGCGATGTTACGTCAAGAACGTGATAGCGCAAAGTAGGCCACCCGCATGACTGTCGCGGTCAAAAATAGAACTTCAGCGCGAACTGTATGTTGCGCTCGCCTTGTGAACAGAGGAAATTCCTTCTGAAGGCTTAAGTTGGCGGTGCGAAGACCGGGGCCGCGAACTGTGCCCACACCACAAGTTCCAAAAGTCCCCGGATCAGGCGGCGCGTACGATGCGGGATCGAACCATTGAAATCCACCGTATTGGCCGGTGAAAGGATCGGAGGCAGGTTTTCGCCCAAACACGTGAGGTGGTGCGACGCAGTTGGCCCGCGACCCTCGGGAGTTGGTGCCGGAAGCGTCATCGGAAAAGATCGTAAGCGGAAAGCCGCCGTGGGATTCGACGATGCCACCCAGTTGCCAATCGCCGATCGCTGCATTGACCAAAGGATTCAGGTTTCTACCCCATCTCTTATTGCGACCGACGGGAAGTTCATAGACTGCGTAACTTGTGAGCACATGTGCAACGTCGTAGTAGCAGGGCCCCCACTCAGCGCGCCGATCATAAAGGTTCTGCCAGTAAGGCGAGCTTGGCGACGCTTGGCCGCCGGCCCCAAAATAACCGATCGAATCTGTCATGCACTTGGAGTAGGTGTATGCGACTTGTCCCTGGAAGCCGTTGCTGAAGCGTTTCTGCAAGGTTGCCTGTAGTGCGTCATAGCGCATGCTTCCAATGGAAGCGGTGCCAGAAATCTGGGAGAGTTCAGATTGCAGAGTCGGGTTTCCAGACAGGTATGGACTAGGTGTAATCGTCCCGTCTGCATGCAATTGTTCTTGAAGATACGGCATTGCCACCATCAGATGAGTGCCGTGCTGGCCCACATAGCCCACTTGCAGCGTGGTTGAATGCCCGAACTGGTGCTCCGCAGAAAAATTCCACTGCTGCGAAATGGCAGGTCGTATGTTCGCATCCCACAAGCGAATGATCGCGTTCTGAAATGGATCCGTCGGCGGCAGTAACCCTTGCCCCGTTTTTGTAACCGGCAGATTGCTCGTAAAATAGTCGGTCTCAGATTCTGGATTTGAAAATGGAGGATTCAGCGGAAGCCTGAGATTGTTGCCCGTACCCTCCAGGTACGAAGAGATCCCATAGGCTCCGCGCAAGACGGTTTCTTTTTCGAGGAATGCCGGGGTCCAAGCGACCCCGATTCTCGGCTGAAAATTCATGATGCCGTTGTATGAGTTGTAGAGCGCGCGGCAATTGCTGTAGATACAAGGCTGGCCGGCGAACTGGATTCGCCCAGTAATAGGCGCAAAGTTAACCTGGCGGTTTTGCACTTCTACCCACGGCGTGTGATTTTCGTAACGCAATCCCAGATTCAGGGTGAGCGTGTCGGTCGCATGCCAGTCGTCTTGCAAGTAGCCGCCGAAAACCTTGGCGCGCTGGCCCCAACGTCCGGTGCTGTTGATTCCTCGGCCGAAGGAGTCAGGCAGCCCCAAAAAGAAATCTGCTTCGCCTGCGCCAGTTCCGCCGCCTGATACCGCCAACTGCTCAGGACCGGCGGTAAAGCGGCCGCTGAAGGTCATGAAGCCTGTTCGGCCGCTGCTGCCTGCTTCATAGGTATTGACGCGTTGCCGCCAATATTGAAAGCCGGCATGGAACAGGTGGCGACGGTGGCTGATAACGACATCATCCTTGTACTGAAACACGGTGTCGGCGAAGAGTTCAGCGTCGCCAATATTTTGACTGCCGAAATAATCGACTGCACCACCATAGATGTAAAGAGCCAAAAGACCAGGACCATGATCGTTGGCATTAGCGATACCTAGTTTCTCGCCGATGTTTCCCAGGCCGATGTCTCCTCCACCGCGAGCTACACGAACATAGTTCGCACCTATGCTTGCCTCGTTCAGCACGTTTGCACTAAAGTTGTGCGTCCAGTTGATCACGCCATTTTGAAAGCGAGCCTGGCTGAAGCTATCGAAGAGAAGTCGAAAGGAGTTGAAGACGGGGTTGTCCTGAGAACCCTGCGATATCCGGAGATACATTCGGTCGCTTGGCGCAATCTTATAGTCGATCCTCACATCCCCCTGATCCACGTTGTTGTAACTTCGCGTCGTGTTGACGAAGTTGTTTAACAAACTGCCATTGAGCGGCTGAGGGTAGAGACCCGAGGAAAACAGGTTGGCCGCGACTGGATCGATCATGCTCAAAGGAATCACATTGTTCTGAAAAGGCGTCCGGTCGCCGTTAGCATCGATCTGGAATGGGTTGTACAACCGAATGCCGTACTCTGTCAGCAACTGAGAGAAGTCCCCTTTCCGTTCCGCCGCAGTGAAAATCGTGTAAGGGCTGCTCGTAGATGGGTGATCGAAACGCTGTCCCTGATAGTCGGCGAAGACGAACAACTTGTTCTTCAGGATCGGACCGCCAAACGTGGCGCCAAACATGTTCCAGCGTAGTGCAGGCCTCGGCAACCCCTGAAAATTGTTCGCCCAGTTGTTGGCGTTTAGGACGTCGTTGCGAAAGAACTCAAAGATGTCGCCGTGGTATTGGTTGGTGCCGGACTTGATCGAAGCACTGATAATGCCGCCCTGAAAGTTTCCGAACTCGGCGGAAGCGTTCTGAGCGATCAGGCTGAATTCCTGAATCGCGTCCACGCTCGGACTAAAGCCGACCAGGTTGTCCGACACCTGGTTGTTATCCATGCCGTCCAGCAGAAAGTTGTTCGCCTGTTCGCGGTTTCCGTTAATGTAGGGCCTTCCGGCGCCCCATGGGCTATCTCCGCTGGTCAACGTCTCAGGGTCGGGATGTACGCTGCCGGGAGCGAGCAGGGCCAACTGAACGTAGTTGCGCGAGAGCAGGGGCAGATCAACATTGGTGTGTGAGTCGAGAACTGTACTGAGCTGCGTGGTGTCTGTGTGCAACAGAGGAGGAGCCGACGTGACCTCGACCGTCTCGCTAGCTGGTCCCAGCCGCAGCTGAAAATCGACGCGCGCCGTCTGATTAAGGACCAGCGTAATCCCATGGTAGATCGCGGTTTGAAATCCTGGCGCGCCGACCTTCAGCTCATAAGTTCCCACGGGAATGCGTGGAATGTGAAAGATGCCCTCAGTATTGGTAAGAACGGTATAGGCAGTTTGCCGTTCCACGTCTTTCGCGGTAATGTTCGCGCCGACGACAGTGGCTCCAGTGGGATCTACAACGCTGCCGGTTATATCCGCGGTTACTTCCTGGCCCCAGGCCGGAACCGAAACACCAAGCAAGGCGAGCACCAAAAGAAGAGGACAGGCGTTCCGCATCGAATAGCGTTCCGGCATACCAACCCCCCAACATTCGTTGCCTTACGCCGCTTCGGAAAGCGAGCACTAACGAAAGTTTTTCACGAGCATGATGTTAGAGTCTTCCAGCTCAATTTCAGCATAGAGGATTGATTTGCCGTCGGCTGAGACAGCTAATCCAACACCCGGTTGCTTGTCCGAGGTCCAAATCGTAGTCGTCTTGCCAGTCGCAAAGTCAACAAAATCCAAGGCGCCACCTTTTTCACGATGTTCAAGAAAGTAAATACCATTCCGGACGAGGGCCCAGTTATACCATTCTTTCTCGCCGGCTTGATCCAAAACGCGTTTTTCTTCGCCGCCTGACAGCGGTACCTTCCATATGCCTTGCGCTTCGTACTTCGAGTAATAGAGAAGGCGGCCGTCCGCAGACTCTGCGGCAAATACGCCTCCATTCCTGGTGACCTGCACTGGAGGTCCTCCCTTGAGCGGTACTTTCCATAATTGAAAGGGTCCGCTTCCCCGGTCGGAGTAGAAGTAGATCCACTTTCCGTCTCGCGACCAACTGGGTCCCCCATTATCTGCTCCGGGTAGAGTGGGCAACAGCCGCGGCGTGCCACCACCTAACTCAAGAAGATATATTTCGGAGCGTTCCTTGGGGCGAAACTCGAAGGCCATATTGTGGCCATCCGGCGACCACTGTGGAACTCCAGCCGTACCTTGTAGGAAAGTCAACTGCCCGCAATTGGATCCGTCGTTATCACAAGCCCAAATATCCGAGGACCCCAGAACCGATTCGAACGCAAACCTTTTTCCATCTGGAGAAAAGTTTGGTCTCCAATTCCGTCCTTTCTTCAAATTCAAAACTACAGGCGGACCTTGGCTATGTTTTTCGTCCTTCAGGTCCAAGCGCGAAATGTTCTCTTTGATGAAACTTTGCGTATAAACGAGCTGATTACCTTTAGCTGAAATGGAGGGGGAAGAAGCAATCACACCAACACCAGCAACCGGTCGTGGAGTTCCTCCTGAAACGGATACTCGCCAGAGACTGGCGAGACCTCCGCGCGTGGAAGAGAAGACGATATCGCGGCCGTCCGGAGTCCAGGTGGGAGATCCTTTGATCCACGTCTTGTCGAAGGTCACACGCGTGGGCACTCCACCTGCGGCAGGCACAACATAAAGGTCCTCCACCGCACCCGCAAAAGTTCCTCGGACGAAAGCAACAGTCGAGCCGTCGGGCGAAAAGGCGGGGGAATAATCGATCTCCTCGCCTGAGGGTGACGTGAGCTTTCGTGTCGTGGAATCGATTAGCGAAAGTAATGAAATCCAAGTGCCTTTCCAATTCGTCTCCCCCCCCGAAAAGGCGAGCATGTTGCCGTCGGGCGACCAATCCAAGCCACGCGCCCAGGGGCTAAAGGGCCCCTTGTACAACCTATGCTCGCTGCCTCCGAAGGCGGGAACCACACGGATCGCCATTTCATTGCCATTTTCGAAATAACGATAAAATGCGACCCGTCGTCCGTCGGGTGACCAGGTGGGAGAGGTGTCCTCACAATCGCTGGTCAACCGCAGCGATTTCTCGCCTCCGACCATCGTCGTGTAGATCCCGCACTTCTCCGTACCCCTGAGAACGAAGGCGACCTGGTTCCCGTCTCGCGAAAAAGTCGGCTCGATCTGAACGCCAGGCAGACCAGCCAGGGGCGCCACTTCAATTGGAGCCAGCGGCGCTTGTGCATGGCTGCGCGAAAAACGCCAAACTCCAATCCCGGAGAGGACAGCTAACAAAGTGGCGGCAACTGATATCCACCGCGCTTTCGCCGGGACTCTTTCCAAGCCCCTTTTCGGAGCA
>QHZW01000323.1 GCA_003224815.1 Acidobacteriota bacterium
TCAGTTCGATTTTAAGCACATACCTAAACCCGGCGCCAATAGCAATTGCAACTGGAAGGGGGTCCCTGTCGAATGCGGCCCACGTGGATTGCCCCCTGGCTATCACTCACTGTATCGCAACAATGGTGATGGAACGTTCACCGACGTGAGCCGCGAGGCAGGCGTTTCCGAGCTCCGCGAAAGCTACGGAATGACCACGGTCGCCGCCGATCTGAACGAAGACGGCTGGCCGGATATCTACGTGGCATGTGATTCCACTCCCAGTCTTTTGCTGATAAACAGCGGTAAAGGAACATTTACAGAGGAAGGCGTACTGCGGGGAGTCGCACTCAGCGAAGACGGCATGGAGCAGGCCGGGATGGGGATTGCAATTGGCGATTATGATCTCGATGGCCATTTGGATATTTTTAAGACGCACTTTGCAGAAGACACAAATGGGCTCTACCACAATGACGGGAAGGGTAATTTTGAAGATATAACACGTGCCGCGAAGATCGGTGTCGAGACCCATTACATCTGCTGGGGAGCGGGAATGATCGATCTGGATAACGACGGCCTTCCCGATTTGTTTATGACCACGGGTAGCGTATATCCGCAGCTCGAAAAGACGCTTCCTCAATATGCAAATAAAGGTCCCCGCGTTGTGTTTCGAAATCTCGGGAATGGGACGTTCGAAGAGTTGATTGAAGAGGCAGGTTCTGGCGTAGCCGCTACACACTGTAGCCGAGGATGTGCATTCGGAGATTTCGATAATGATGGGGATGTAGACATCTTGATCGTAAATTTGAGCGAACCGCCTTCACTTTTGCGCAATGACATGCGGGGAAACCACCATTGGCTCAAAGTCAAGTTGGTCGGAACAAAATCGAATCGCAGCGCGATTGGAGCACGCGTGGTTGTGCATTACGGAACCAAAAAACAGGCCCAAGAGGTGATGAGCCAGTCGAGCTTTTATTCGTCGAATGATCCGCGGTTGCACTTCGGACTCGGACTCGCGACTACCGCAGAGGTTGAGATTCGCTGGCCGAGTGGCCTGCAGGAGAAACTGAAAGCAGTTAGCGCCGATCAGCTAGTAGTTGTCAAAGAAGGCGCGGGAGTTGTTGCGGGAGCAGGATGGTCAAAGAAGTAGCTGTAACTCACGGGAAATGTCTCCAATTTGTCTCTTTGATCAGGCGCGTCTTCCTGCGCGCGTCTTCCTGCGCGCGTCTTCCTGCTTGACAGCCTACCTGCCGCGGGATACTGTATACGGCGCTGAGTAAACGTTTGCTAGCGGCGCCCGGACCGCAGCACTGGGTCGGTCGTGGTTGTACGTAGTTCTAAGCTCCCTACTTCTCACTTCCAGCTTCGCTCACGCTCAATACAGCGGCAACGTTCAGGGCTTCGTTTTCGACCAGACCGGTGCCGGTGTCGCGGATGCTTCTGTCACCCTCCTCAATGTGGAGACGGCGGTAGAGAACACCGGCAAGACGGGAGCGTCCGGCAATTATCGGTTCAGCAGCCTCCCACCGGGAAATTACGTACTCTCGGCCTCAGCCGGAGGATTCAAGAAAACTGATGTCCATTTGACTCTCAGCACCGGCCAGACTCAAGGCATTGACGTCCACATGTCTATTGCCTCGGCGAGCACGGAGTTGACAGTGACGACTGAGGCTGCCGCACTCGATACTGATGAGACTCGTATTGAGGCTACGCTATCCGCGGCGACGGTTCGGGACCTGCCTTCGGCTAATCGAAACCTATGGGATTTGCTGGCCGTAACTCCAGGAGTTGTCGGAACTGGCACTCGTGGTCCTGGAGAATCTCCCGGTGGTGGAGCTGATAACTTCGGCACACAAACTCCACAAATCAGCGCTAACGGGCGCAGTTACACGGGCAACGTGGTGATGGTTGATGGCATGAACGTGACCAGTCCGATCCAGAACGGCAATATCATTCTTGCGCCGGTTCCGGATGCCGTACAAGAAGCCTCACTACAAACTAACTCCTGGGACGCGGAGAACAGTTTGGGCAGCTCGGTCCTGATTCAAGTAACCACAAAATCAGGAACTAACCAATTTCATGGGACGGGCAGCCTTTTTTATAACAACCAGGACTTGCAGGCTCACACAAACTTCGGACCCGCGGTAATCCCCGCATTCCAGCGCAAAGACCTGGTCGGGGCGTTGGGTGGGCCGATTGTGAAGGACAAGACTTTTTTCTTTGCCGACTTTGAGAAGCTGTGGTCGAAGCAGCCACCGGTCTCGCGTAACGTATTTTTCGAAGATCCAGCGTTTGTTCAATGGGCACAACAAGCTTTTCCCAACTCCACTGGCACGCAGATTTTCGGGCTTTACTCCGCAAATCACCTGGTGCCAAACGGGACAACGGAGAACGCATTGACCGCGTTCGGAGCTGGGAACTGCGGTGCTGGGTCCCCGACCGGTATACCCTGCACGCTGTCAGCGCTCGATCAGGGAAATTTTTCTGTCAGCCCCTACTACAACGCTCTTCAGTACAACTTTCGGCTTGATCACTACTTCACTCAAAAGGATCGGCTATACCTCAGCTACTACAATGATTCTTTTGATCAGCAGCAACCATCCCAGCGAGTTGGGCTGCAAGCGCTCAATATAATGAGAAACCGCTATGGTCAAGCTGACTTCACTCATGCCTTCAGCTCCAGCCTCCTGTGGGAATCGAGCTTTGCTTTCGCCAGCGTGGGGGGTGCCAACGGACAGGACGCAGACCTCAAAGTGCCTGAGATCTTCCTAGCCGATAACAGCCAGGGTTTCAACATCGGGAGCGGATGGGGGCCGGGGGAATTTCGCGGTCCCATGTACAACTGGCGTTCTGTAATGACTATGATCCGCGGCAAGCACAGTCTCAAGTTCGGATTTAACGGCGGCCACGGCATTGAGCACGGCGACTTTACTCCTGTGAATGTGCGCCCGAACTTTACGTTCAACAACTATCTCGATCTCGTGCAGAACAATCCCGTCCAGGAGACCGTCGGAGCCTACAATCCGCTGACTGGCCAGGCAGGAAGTGTAGTTTTTGGCGGACAAAGCACTCCTTTCGGCTTCTTCGGTCAAGACGATTGGAAGGTGCGCCCGAATCTTTCGCTAACGTTATCACTGCGCTGGGATGACCTCACCAATCACAGTCCGTGGGGTGACAGCGGATTCCAGTTCAGCAGCCTGATCCTCGGTTCGGGTAACAACTTCGCCAATCAGGTCGCGAATGCCAGTGTTCAGAAGGTTCCCGCTGTCTTTGTGCACTCGCAAAACAATCTATGGAGTCCTCGAATCGGATTTGCCTGGGATCCAAGCAAAACAGGCAACTGGAGCGTACGCGGCGGGATTGGTGTTTACCACGACTGGGTTGTGCTCGGACAGAGCGTAGACCAGACAAGAAATAACCCTCCAGGCGTGCTCTTTGAATGCTTTTCGGGATCGACCCCCAATGTCGGCACCGTCACATTTGACTCCAAAGGCGGCAACACAACATTGCGACCCGGAGTCACTGCTCTCGATCGAAATCTCACTGCACCCTACGCTGTGAACTATGTTATCGGAGTGGAACATCAGCTTCCGTGGAAGCTGGTTGCTGGCGCGAGTTACTCAGGTTCAAAAGGTTACAATCAACTAACCGGCACCAACGTGAACCGCTGCGACGGCTGCGGTAATAGTCCGCTGAACACCAGCTTCGGCGGCATTGATCTAGTCCGCAACTCAAACTACAGCACCTACAACGCAATGCTCCTGACGTTACGTGGGAGACCAAATGCGAACTTGAATTTCCAGACTTCGTATACCTTCTCTCACGCAAAAAGTAACATTGAGTCTGGAACGCGTTTCGATCAGGACGGAGGTCAGAATATTCCCGATCTCAGCGCCTACTCCAGTTACTACGCCGACGCAAACTACGATGTTCGGCAGCGCTTCAGCCTATCTGCGACGTACACCTTTCCCGGCCTCAAAAGCGGCATCGGTAGGGTCATAACTTCAGGATGGGAGTTAACCAGTATTGCGGCGATTCAAAGCGGCACCCCATTTTGGGTAATCAATACAAACTCGCTGACGGCGCCCGTGAACCCGGGTGACTATAACAACGATGGCCTGTCCTATGACATTCCGGATCGGCCGACAACGAACTTCACCGGCTCCCATAGCCGTCAACAATTCAAGAGTGGCATATTCACTCAAACCGACTTTCCTGTGCCGACACTCGCCGGGGAAGGAAACCTGCCGCGAAACATTTATCGCAACCCCGGTTATCTCCAGGTGGATGCGAGCGTGCTCAAGAACAATAAGATTCCATGGACGGGTGAGCAAGGGAACTTGCAGTTCAGGTTTGACTTCCTGAATGTGCTCAATCGCGCCAACTTGGGTGCGGTCGACAACAATATGGCTGATGGCGGAGCTTTTGGCACCGTCCACTCGGCACTCAGCGGAAGACAAATCCAATTAGGAGTCCGGGTTTCTTTCTGACCTGTAGCTATTCGCGGCGGACTGAACCTCATCGGTCCGCCGCAACGTCTTGAAATGTATGTTAATTCCTGCCCAACACTTCAGCGTAGAATTCCAGTTTCGATCACTTGCGAAGAACACAGCAAAGAGAATTATGGGGGCTGTTTGTCCAATCGCGATATCGCTTAGAGGTGAGTTATGAACTCTTACAAACCCGTATCCCGGCGCCAATTTCTTACAACTGTCGCATCTTCCACTGCGGCCGGAGTCTTGGCTCGTCCGGCTCTGTCGTTCCCGAGCGGCAGTCCGTTGCATTCGGCGGGTGCATTTGAAGTAGAAGCTGCTGGTGGCACGATCTTGGCGTGGCAAGATCAGGGCGTGATTAACACCGCGAATTCACCCTATGCGAAATTGCACAGCGTTCCCGTCCGCGCCGTCACTATTGAAGAAGGATTCTGGTCGAAGCGCCGCAAGACCAACATCGAGCGCAGCATTCCAACGATGCGCGAGGAACTCGAAGAGCACGGCCGCATGGATAACTTCAGGCGTCTGGTGGGCAAGAGCAGCGAGCCACAAAAAGGACCGTACTTCTCTGACTCTGACATCTACAAATGGATTGATGCCGTGGGATGGGCATTGCAATCCGATTCCCTGCCTGAGCTCCGGCGCAAGACAGACGCCATGATCCGCGAAGTGATCGCCATACAGGAACCCAGCGGATACCTGAACTCTTATTACCAGAACGACCGGGTCTCGTTGCGGATGTCGCAACACGATCAAGAGGTCGGACACGAAATGTATTGTCTTGGCCACATGCTGCAGGGTGCCATCGCCTACTATCGCGCCACTGGTGACACAACTCTGATGGATGCCGGCGCGCGAATGGTGGACAACTTTGTAATTCCGAATTACGGGACTGGACCGAATCAAAAGCCGATCATCTCGGGACACCCAGAAATCGAAATGGCGCTCGTCGAACTCTATCGTACGACGGGGAAGCGACAATACGTGGATCTCGCGGGATACGTTTTACATGGCGACGATCGCTGGAACATCGAACCGGAGCGCGTCGTCTATATGTACTGCGGAGTGCCCTTCACTTCGCGCACCAAACTCGAAGGACACGCGGTTCGTGCCATGTATGCGTGCTGTGGCGCAGCCGACGACTACCTTGAAACCGGCAATGAGGATTACTGGAAAACTCTGAACACCCTATGGGATGACCTAACGCGGCGGCAGATGTACATCACCGGCGGAGTCGGCGCGCGATCGCAAGGTGAGTCCTTCGGCGCAGCGTACGAATTGCCTAACCAGCAAGCTTACGGCGAAAGCTGTGCCGCAATCGGAAATATGATGTGGAACTGGCGCATGCTGGCGGCGAGCGGCGAAGCTAAATTCACTGATGTGATCGAGCGCGCGTTGTACAACGGCATCAACTCAGGGATGTCGCTCGACGGCACAACTTATTGTTACCGCAATCCGCTGGCATTCGATCCTGCCGCGTTCGATGGTTTCCGCGGCAGCCCGAACATTCGCAACCCATGGTACGACGTGACCTGCTGTCCGCCGAACATCGAGCGAACCTTCGCATCACTGCCCGGATATTTCTACAGCACGAGTAAGGATGGTTTATACGTTCACCTTTACGACAACTCCATTCTGGATTGGCACCTTGAAGATGGCACTGGGATCAAAGTGCAGCAGAAGACGAATTACCCGTGGGACGGAGCCGTGCAACTCACGTTGACTCCCGCGCAGCCCACCGAGTTCACGTTCCATGTAAGAGTGCCTGGCTGGGCGACGAATGCTGCAGTGGCGGTGAATGGGAAAGCAGAACCGGGGGTTAAAGCCGGCGAATATCTTGCCTTGGGTAGGAATTGGAAGCCTGGCGACCGCGTAACGCTAACATTACCCATGCAAACCGTATCCGTTGCCGCCAATCCCCGGGTGGCGGAAGACCATGGAAAGGTTGCTGTCCGGCGCGGGCCGGTGATTTATTGCATGGAGGAGTTGGACCAGGAGCACGGAGTAGCGCTCGCTGATCTCTCCGTGGCTCTTGGCCAGCGAAGTGGCAAGGAATTCCAGAACGAGTACAAAGCCGACCTGCTGGATGGGGTCGTGATTCTACGGCATCGAGGTAGCGCGTACGAGGTGTCTTCGGCGACTGAAGCGTTGTATTCGCCGGCGAATGCAGCGTCGAATAAGACGCGTCCTGTGGATCTCACGTTCATTCCATACTATGTTTGGGCGAATCGCCAGCCAAGCGCGATGCAAGTGTGGGTTCCTTACATGACTGCGTCAGCAAATTCTTCTTTGTGCCCAATGGGGAGATGAGTCTTGCGCTGGCGAATCGCGATTCTGGTAAGCGCCGCTATTGCCATCAGCTATCTGGACCGGCAGACACTTCCGGTCGCCATTAAGGCGATCGAACGGGAAATCCCGCTCACAAATGAGCAGTTCTCATATTTGCAGTCGGCATTTCTTCTGGCTTACGCCTTCATGTACGCAGGCGGCGGCAAACTGGCCGATGCTTTGGGTACGCGGCGCGGATTCACGGTCATAATGTTGTTCTGGTCATTTGCATGTTTAAGCCAGGGATTTGCACTCGGATTCGCAATGCTTGCGATCAGCCGGTTTCTGCTCGGAGTGGGAGAAGGCGGCGGATTTCCCACTGCGACGCGCGCCGTGACCGAGTGGTTCCCGGTAAAAGAACGCGCCACGGCAATGGGAATTATCAACGGAGGCACAGCGGTCGGCGCCGTAGCAGCGCCTCCACTGATTGCGGCGATATTGACATTCGCCAGTTGGCGATGGATTTATTTTCTGGCACGTGCGGTTTGAATTCTGTGGACGATCTGGTGGCGCTTCTCTTATTTCGTTCCGGTTACGCCTGCTGAGGAAGAACGGGAACTACAGAGATTCAATGCATCAGTTAAAGGCCTGCGCTGGACTTCTTTGCTCCGCATCCGTGAGACCTGGGGCCTGGTGGTTGCAAAATTCCTGAGCGATGCAGCCTGGTATTTCTACCTGTTCTGGCTGCCCAAGTATCTTTATGACGCGCGCGGGTTCGACATCAAGGCAGTCGGCAAGCTGGCTTGGATTCCGTATGCTGCGTCGGGCATCGGTTGCCTGATCGGTGGAAGTTTCTCAAGCTACCTGATCCATCGCAATGCCGGCTTGGGCACCGCACGAAAGCTTGCCCTCGGGTTGAGCGCCGCCGTTATGCCATTCATCTTGCTCGTGCCGCACATACGTGTTTCATGGGCGCTAGCATTATTCAGCCTCGCATATTTCGGGCAGCAATCCTGGTCAACTCTGGTGATGGTGCTGCCGACGGATTTGTTCCCGCGCCAGGTTGTAGGCGCGGTTGCCGGACTTGTTGGTTTCGGCGGCGCTATGGGCGGAATCGCATTTGGACAGTTGACGGGATACCTGCTCGATCACGGATTCGGCTACAGCCTCGTCTTCCTGCTGGCGGGGAGCTTTCATGTTACGGCGTTCATGATTATTCTTCTTGCGATTCCTGTCGTCGCTCCGCTCTCCCTCGAACCGAAACTCCAATACGAGGCTGCTCTTTGAACATTCGCGAGATTCGCACGCGCGTCGTGCGCTGGAAAGGCAAAACCGTTTCTATCGCTCCTCACTTCTGCACTAATCCAATGGATTTGCTTCCGCTTTCAACCGCTTCAATGAGCACTTTTACATTTCATTATTGGTTGATCGTCGAAATTTTCACCGATGACGGACACGTGGGAATCGGGAACGCGGCACTGGCACCGCAGGTCTCGAAGCAAGTCATTGATCTTTACCTCAAACCCATCCTGATCGGTGCCGATCCCTGGGACACTGAGTTGCTCTGGCAGCACATGTACCGCAAGACGATGGCGTTCGGGCGCAAAGGCATTGTGATGGCCGCCATAAGCGCTGTCGACATTGCGCTGTGGGACATTCTAGGAAAATCCGCGAAACAGCCCGTCTATCGCCTGCTTGGAGGCAGGACCAAGACACGCATTCCTGTCTATGCCAGCCGGCTTTATAGCGATGAATTGAACAAACTTGCTGAAGAAGCCAGAGGCTACAAAGACGCGGGCTACAAAGCAATGAAACTGCGCTTCGGATGGGGCCCGGCCGACGGCGCTGCAGGCGTGCAACGCAACGTTGAACTCGTCCGCACGGTGCGCGAGACCGTTGGAAGCGAAATAGATGTAATGGCCGACGCCTACATGGGCTGGACACTCGACTACGCCAAGCGCATGCTGCCTCTGCTCGAGCCATTTCAGCTGCGATGGCTGGAGGAGCCAGTTATCCCTGATGACATTCACGGTTACGCTGAGTTGAAATCGTATGGGCGAATTCCGATTGCCGGAGGCGAGCACGAATTCACTCAGTACGGTTTTCGCGACTTGCTCGCGGCCCGCGCAGTCGATTACATCCAATTCGACACAAACCGCGTGGGCGGCATCACACAGGCCCGCAAGATCACTGCTCTCGCGGAATCGCATTCCATTCCCGTTGTTCCACATGCCGGCCAAATGCACAATTACCACGTGGTAATGGCGAACTTGAATTCTCCGATCGCCGAATATTTTCCTGTTGTTGATGTCGAGGTTGGAAATGAGTTGTTTTGGTACATCTTCGACGGGGAGCCAAAGGCCAAAGACGGCTTTATCGATCTGGACGACAATATTCCCGGGCTCGGCCTCACCATCAATGAAAAGAACCTTGCCGAGAATTTCGAGGTCATTGAATAAATGGCGACTCGGCTGGTCCAACTTCAGAAAGACGGGCTCCGTCGCGTCGCGCTGGTGGAAGGATCTTCTCTCCGCTTACTCGCCGACGTGTCTTCCATTTATGCATTGGGGGCAGATGCAATCGGTCGCGGCGTCACGCTCTCGGAAGCCGCAAAGCAAAAAGTCACTCCTGAACTACTGGATTATGACTCTATTTACGACGGTAACTCCGAATGGCGTATCCTCCCGGCCATAGATCATCCCGAGGAGCCCGCGCGCTGGCTGGTTTCTGGAACTGGGCTTACGCATCTGGGCAGTGCCCGTGATCGCCAGGCGATGCACGAGCGCATCGGAGAGGAAGAGCGCCTCGAGGAACTCACAGACAGCATGAAGATGTTCCGCTGGGGGCTCGATGGAGGACGGCCTGCACACGGGCAGATCGGGACCGCGCCTGAATGGTTTTACAAAGGCACCGGCATCGTGTTGCGAGCACATGGAGAGGACTTAGAAGTTCCAACATACGCGGAGGATGGCGGGGAGGAAGCTGAAGTTGCTGGCGTTTACCTCATCGCTCCCGATGGCCGCTCCATGCGTCTGGGAATGACGGTCGGCAATGAGTTCTCCGATCACTGTTTTGAAAAGAGAAATTACCTGAATCTTGCCGGATCAAAATTGCGCACTTGCTCCATCGGGCCGGAGCTGGTGGTTGATCCGGAATTTTCATCTGTGCCGGGCGAAGTCACCATTTCGCGCTCAGGCGGGCCGGTTTGGTCCAGACAAATCCGCACAGGAGAAGCTGAGATGTGTCACAGTCGGCAAAACATCGAACATCATCATTTCAAATTCGAGCAGCATCGCCGGCCAGGGGATGTTCACGTGCATTTCTTCGGAGCCGACTGCTTGAGCTTCGGCGAAGGCATTCGGCTGATAGATGGCGACATTATGCAGATAAGCTTTGACGGCTTCGGTCGCGCCTTGCGCAATCCGGTTCGCTTCGATAACCGTGCAGCGAAGTTGATCGAAGTCTCTCCGCTAGGATGAGAACGCAATGTCGAAAACAGGTGTCGCAGTTCTGGGATTAGGGATGATGGGTGGTGGCATGGCGGGGCGCCTGCTGTCGCAGGGTTTTGCAGTTACCGTCTTCAACCGCAACCCCGACCGGGCCCGGGCGTTGGTCGACCGCGGCGCTGTTTTCGCGAAATCTCCGCAAGAAGCAGCCATGCGCTCCGAAATCATTATCAGCATGGTGTCCGATGATGCCGCCTCGCGGCAGGTGTGGTTGGGCGAAAGGGGAGCCTTGGCTGACGCGAAGTCCGGAGCGTTGCTGATCGAATCAAGCACACTCACCGTTGGGTGGATCGAAGAGCTTGCCACCGCAGCGGTAGCTCGCGGATGCGAGTTTCTCGACGCACCCGTCACCGGAAGCAAACCCCACGCCGAATCTGGTGAATTGCTGTTTTTAGTAGGAGGATCGGCCAGGGCATTTGAAAGCGCGAAGGACATTTTCGCCGTGCTTGGGCGTGGGGCGGTTCACCTGGGCGCGACCGGGAGCGGTGCACTGCTGAAGCTGATCAACAATTTTTTAGCGGCTGTCCAGGCAGCGTCGTTTTCAGAGGCACTCGCGCTGATCGATGCCGGAGGGCTTGATCGCGAAAAGGCTATGTCCATACTCACCGAAGGCGTGCCTGGAAGTCCGATGGTTAAGCGAGTTGCGACTCGCGTCGCTTCGGACGATTTCACTCCTCATTTCCTGATGCGCCTGATGGCAAAAGATGTCGGCTATGCGCTACGAGGCCAAGGAACGTGGCATACATCTCCAAACTGCTGCCACTGCTCTAGCACAGTTCAAGCAGGCCATTCTGGACGGACACGGCGAAGAGGATTTCACGGCGGTGGCTCGGTGGCTCACCTCGCATATTGCATCGGGAGCAAAAAACTCAAGGAGCGGCGAATGAACTCTGGACAGAACCGAATGTGGCGTTTCGCCGCAAGATTTTGCTTCGTTGCATTGCTTTCGATCATCGCGATCGCGATTCCAGTATCGTCCCAGGAACAGACATCCAACGCACCGCCTGCGCCCGGGCCGATGCTTGCTCAAGGCACAATTGAATTACACACTACTGATTTCGACCTGACGCTTGTTCGTTCGTCCCAAACGGCTGCGGCCCTAAGACCCAAAATTTCGCCGGACTTTGATTTCACTCCCAGCGATCTTCTCGTGGCGAGATCGCAGGATGGTTATTTTCATCTAGGCGATATCACTCTCCGCCTGCGCGCGGGCGATTCGAAAGAATGGAAGAATTATTCAACAGCTAGCAAGCGTGCCCCCGTCACACCACTGGCCACATCGCAAAGCAGACTGGCAGCGGCAGACCTGGCACCAACTCTTCCGGATGGCATCCCGCTGCAAGTCACACGGATATGGGCATTGGAGAATGGCCATCTGGTACTCAGGTTCGTTTTCAAGAACACGACTTCTGGATCAGTCGAGGTCGGCGCACTCGGCATTCCAATGATCTTTAACAATGTTTTGAACGAGCGCTCACTCGAAGAGGCTCACGCCAAATGCTCGTTTTACGATCCGTACATTGGCGAGGATGCCGGATATTTACAGGTGACGCGGCTGAACGGAAAAGCTCCAGCGTTACTCGTCGTTCCCGACGGCAAAACACCATTTGAAGCCTATAACCCAATTCTCGACCGTCCCGGGCCGTTCGGCGCGAAGCCCGTCTTTATCGATCCAACGCCTCGAGGGATCACGTTCGAGGGATTCTATGAGTGGATGGTGCACAGCCGCGCATACACGGAAAACGAATGGAAAGGTGTTCAAGAGTGGAATCCGGCAACGTCGATAACGTTAAAACCAGGCGAGTCGAAAACGTACGGCGTGAAATTTCTGATCGCGGAGTCTATCCGCAACATTGAGCGGACACTTTCGGAAAATCAGCGACCAATTGCTGTTGGAATTCCTGGGTATGTGCTTCCATCAGACATAAACGCTCGCCTGTTCTTGAATTATTCCGCGCCGGTGAAATCTTTCGCAGTCGAACCCGAAGGTGCGATCAAAGTCACAAAATCCACGCAATCCGCAAAAGCATGGGCTGCCTACGATGTTGCAGGCAACGGATGGGGACGCGCGCGCCTAACCATCACTTACACTGACGGACTAGTTCAGACAATTCAGTATTTCGTTACAAAACCTGAGTCAGAAGTGGTCGCCGACATGGGGCGCTTCCTTACGACGAGGCAGTGGTTTGTCGATCCGAACGATCCTTTCCATCGCAGTCCTTCGGTGATGACCTACGATCGCGAGGCAAACACCGTTGTCATGCAAGACAGCCGCGGGTGGATTGCCGGCCTTGGCGACGAAGGCGGCGGAGGCGCGTGGCTTTCCGCCATGATGAAAGAGTGGCTCGAGCCTAATAAAGAAGAGATTGAAAAGCTGGAGCAGTTCGTGGATGGTGTTTTGTGGGGAGGCTTGCAATATCAAGATGGCCCTCACCAATACGGCGTCCGTAAGAGCCTCTTCTACTACCAACCAGACGAAATGCCTGAGGGATTCTACCGTAGCGATTTTGACTGGAGTACCTGGACCAGTTGGAACAAGAAAGCGTCGGAGCAGGTTGATCGTTCTTACGATTATCCGCACGTTGCTGCGGCGTATTGGATCCTTTACCACCTGGCACGAAACAATGATGACTTGGTGACGAATCATCCATGGCAGTGGTATCTGGAACATGCATAC
>QHZW01000339.1 GCA_003224815.1 Acidobacteriota bacterium
CCCGCGTTTTTCGGAATCGCAATTCCCTGCCTTGCTCGGCTAACCGGGTCATATACTCATGTCACGCTTCATCAACTAATGGAAACCGTGGATCTGAAGGATGCCGGCATTCGCTTCCCGCTGGCGTATAAAGTCGGCGGGTTTCTGGCGACGCAGATCGTGTTGTTTGCCAATTCGGTTTCGGTCATGTTGCCCGCTTACCGCAGCGTGCTGGTGACGAAATATGGACGCGGATCAGTTTATGTTCGTCGCCATGGAATATTCTCCTCGCGGCCTGAATACCCGGATTTCGAACAACGGGGAAACCCCGAGCATCGAGTTCTTGCCTTCGGAAAATGGGGCACCTACAAACGTCTGGAACCGCTGCTTGAAGCATTCGGAGCGATCGTGGAACAAGTCCCGACTGCGAAGTTGGTGGTCGCTGGGACTGACCATCCGAAGACTCCGGGATATTTGGAATCAGTGCAGCGCAAGTACACAGCCAACAAATCCATCGAGTTTGTTGGCTATGTCGCAGAAGAAGAGATCGCGGCCTTGCTGCAGGGCTCCACGGTGTCAGTATTGCCCTACACTTCATCCGCTGGATCGAGCGGGATTGCGCACTTGGCGTGCGCGTATGGCGTCCCGATCGTGGCTTCTGATATCCCGGATTTCAGGCGACTCGCTGACGAAGAGGGCCTTGCCATCGACTTCTTCCCTGCCGGAAACGTCAGCGAATTGGCGCAGCACCTGATCAGTCTGCTGCAGAATCATGAGCGTCAGGTGGAAATGGCTCTGCAGAATGTGTCGGCCGCAATGCGCATGAGCATGCCGGAGATTATCCGCGAATATCTACGCACGTTTGAACTAAGGCAAGAATTGAGTTCAATGCGCTCACTCTCAGCAGCCCGTCGGTTGCCTCAGTGGATGCCCTTCCGCAACGCACTAATACGGCGACGAACCAGGAAGATGTTTCAACGAGAGGAGATTATTGCTTCGTCCCAACCTGCTGCGATTAGTTCCGTACAGCCGATAACCGCCGAGGTCGTGTACGGGTTGTGCCGCCCGAGACCAGCCGGTTAAAAATTGTCTTCTGCTTCAACTGATAGGTACCGCCACTCAACGAGTAGTGCGCCCATTGCACCAACCCGTAGTGTTGCGCCAAGTAATATTCTTCTTTGTCGCCGCAATTTCCGTAATTTGTATCGCAGTTGTAGCGATAGCTTGCGACCAGGGTCGGCAGGTTGTTCGGCAAACTTCCGCCGAAACTGATCTTGTACGGACCCCAAACTTCGTTGATTCCCTTCCGCAGATTCTGCACGGTGTAGTGGTGGCAATCGGTGTACGTCTGATATGAGGTGTTCGGTACCAAGATCGTCGAGCCTGGAAAACCACCTTTAGTGCACCGTGGAACCAGGGGCATATTCGTATTGTTGGCAAATTTCTTAAACGTGTGTGGGTCATTCCAATTCAGTTCAGTGATCCACAGATAAACGTACTTGCTGTCGTACAACTGAATGTCCCAAGGCGTTCCGTTGGCCCCCTTAGTCCAGTAAAACTTGCCGGGAGCCAACCTGGTGTAAATCGGGTTAGCGTTTCCCGCAAGATGATGACTGCCGCTCGTGCCTGAATCTAGTGTCATCCAATTGAGCATGTTGTAGGTTCCCGATGGGCAGGTGACGCTTTGTGCGTGAGATGGAAGAGCGGAAAAAGCTAGCACAACAAAGAGGCACACCAATGGCCAAGGCGCCCGAATACGCATTGCACCCTCCGCGAAGCAGCTCATGAGGAGCGGTGGAAGCCCTCATTTCGCTAAATCATTTTCGTGATGTCTGGAAATTAGTCAGAAGTTAACAAAACGGCAATCAGACGAACACCTTAGCCAGGTATCCCAAAGTAGTTTTATGTACTTCCGAGTGGGCAATACCGCGGGCTAACGCTGAGGTGGACGCGGAACCGTGTTCTCCACAGGCGCGTTATCAACTGGCGGGCGCCGCACGTTCGAAGATGGAGGTTGCTGTTGTTGGGGTTGGTTTCGTGGAGTTGTTACGGGGGTATTGTCGCGGCGACGCAACACAATCGGAGCGTGGCTGCGCCGTTTTCTTTCGGCTTCGGCCTGAAGGTTGGCTTGCGACCCTTGTGCGTTGGCGCCTGCCACTTCTGACACCGCCTCACCGACCATTTCATGATGGCTAGCGACGCTGACCGGAGTGCCGGCCTGGTCCCCGCGTTGCGCGAGACCGTAAAACTCTTCGGCGGTTTCCTGGTCGCCACGAACTTCTGACAAGTATCCCATGTTATTGAGAGAGAATGCGCTTTGCGTATCGAGCTTGTAAGCCTGCTCGAAATAACCAAGTGCCCTGTTTGGCTCATTGTGATTGAGCGCGGAAACGCCCTGGACGTTGAGCCTTGCCGCAAGATCTTGATTGCTCTGCTGCGAAGCAAGCCGCTCGCGCACGGACTGCAGGTTGCGGAATGCAATGTCACTAATCGGTCTGCCACGCCAGCGCGGATCAATTGAAACTACCACCGACTGGTTGGAGTGCGTGATGGAAGCGTCGTTGTAGTAGCGTAGAGCAGCCTGCAAGTCGCCCTGGCCCTCCATCGTGTATCCAAGATTGTTCAGAGTGAAGGGATTCTTAGGATCGAGCTTCAGCGTCTCCCGAAGAACATCTTCCGCTTCCTGATTGCGTCCTTGTTGCAGAAGCGCCATGGCCTGAATGTTGCCGCGGTTGACGCGCAGTTCAAGATTTCCATAGGACGCAGTGACCTGGCTCAATTTTTGGCCTTCGATGTGGCGCTCGCTGGCTTCCGCAATCACTGTTTCCGAATTGTTCTCTTTTGCCGCCAATTCGTAGTAGCGTTGAGCCCTCTCCACCTTGCCCTGCAATTCGGAGATGTACCCCAGGTTGTTCAGCGTAAAGGGATCATCAGGATCGATCAGGTAAGCGCGATAGAACAGGCGCTCCGCCTTCTCGAGGTGGTGCTTCTTGATTTCCTTCACCCCTTGGCGATTCAGCTTCTGCACCGGAGTTGCTTCGGTGCGCTTGGGAATCGTGATTCGGAGGCCGGCAGCAATCGCCGAAGGCACGGACGAAAGAGCCAGTGACAGCGCGAGAACAAATTGAAGGCGCGAAGCTTTCATGAGCTTTTTGGCTTTGTTTCGATCAACTTCGATGCAAATCCGGCAGTTCGCGTTAGCCGGATTAATGGTGTCAATGAGCAGCTCTGGCCACTTTTGAGGCCTAATTTGCATCCAAAATCCTCGAATCAGTCTATGTCTAAGACACGTCCATCCAGGGTGATTCTTGCCAGTGCATTCTTTGCGGTTATGGCGACGGCGTGCCAGGCGCAAAATCAGCAAGGATTTTCGGGAAATACGCCGCAAGCTCAAACTCCGGCGGCGCAACGCGAAAATTATGATCCTCTGCTCGACCTGCCCCCTCTGCCAAACAATAAGATTACTCTCATCGGCGGAACGGTTTCCGGACTGGATGAGGTCATGAACCACATGATTTTCCAGCCCTTCGGCGAGAAGAAAAAGATGCACGTGTCGTTCGACACGCGGACACGCTTCTATCGCGACGGCAAGGCCATTTCTTATCGCGAGATCAAGCAGGGGCAGAGGGTTTATTTGGATACCATGCTGAACGGCAACAAGGTCTTCGCCAAGAGTATTTGGATTCAGAGCGCGGCTGATAGCGGCGTGGGGCGCGGACAGATTGTCTCGTTTGATTCCCAGCGCAGTACGTTGACTGTCCGCGATGAACTGTCGAGTCAGGCGATCAAGATGCAGATCACCCCCGCGACGGTCATTCGCAGTGGCGAGCGCACGACAACCACCGCTGACCTTGTCCCGGGGACGCTAGTCTCGCTTAGCTTCGGGCCATTAGGAGAATTGCGAGAAGTGATGCTCTCGGCAAAGCCCGGCAGCCAGTTCACCTTCGCGGGCCGCGGCAGCTATCTCGATCTCTCGCGCAAATTGATCGCGGTGGACAACAGTTCTGACAAGCTGAAATACGACATCTCGATCGAGGCCATCGCGCCAAACATTCTGCGGCAGATCCATGAGGGAGATCATGTTGCGGTAGTTGCGGTCTTTGACGGCAGTCGGTACGACGCGAGAAGGATCGATCTGCCCTCCTCCCCAAATCAAAACCAGCCTTAGCGCGCATTCGCGGTATGGTTTCCCCACTGCTTGGAAGTGGATGCTTCCAGGATAGTGGCGGCGACCTTCTGCCGGTCGAAAAGGTAGTAAGCCACCGTATTCAGCAGATATTTCCAGAGCGTAGAAGCATCTGTACGATACCAGCAGCACTCCTGCATGCGCGGAGAGAAACCGCAGATGTATCGAAAACGCTGATGTAGATTTTCCGGCGAAACCAGGCCCGCGGCCGTCATCCGATGATTGCCTTCGATGATGGTCATTGGTGTGAATTCGTTGATGGTGATGAGAATGATCGATGTGTAGCTGGTGTCCTGCACCAGTTCCAGGCTCAACGAGCGCAGCTTCTGGATGAACGGATCACGGGATCGGGACACAATGCGCTTGCGTATTTTCTTCATTGTCTCGAGTAGAAAGAATTCCGGCGCTCCGTATCTAAGCCAGTGATTTCGCGCGAAAACCCGTACCCTGTCGAGATCTTCGGGCGACAGTTCAACTTCCCACCATTCGGTATCCTCCGGAAGTTCGCGCCACAGGCGCCCACGGCGGCGGAACAACAGAGCGCGGCGCAATGCGTTGGCGCTGGCGTCGCCGAAATCCGGGTCACTGACTAGCGTGGCGAATCTGTCCCGTACTCGGCTGAACTCATCCTGGTAAAACTCGCCTTGCAGAAATTCGGCAATCACTTCATCTTCGCTCACGCGGCGGACCTTACGCAGATGCGTAGGCATATCCTGCGCTACAAGAAGATTGTCCGTAGGGCGAGACCGGATAAAGGGAATGGAAACCACCAGAACCAGCACCAACATCAGAACCAATTGCACGGCGACCACCTGGTGCAACGTGGAGTGAAACAGATAGATTCCTGCGATAATGGCGCCGCTGAAGCCGAGTTGCACCCAGCTAACATTTCCAATCTTCTGCGAGATCTCGTAGGTCATCAGGACCACCGCGATCGCATAGATTGCGGTAGTCAAGACATACAAAAGCAGTAGACCAGAATAAAAATTGGCCTTCCCAACCGGAAACCCTGAGCCTAAAAGTGCATGCCACAGGCCCGGAGGCGCAAGCCATGCGCCGAGCGTGAAAAACGTAGCGATTCCCGCAACCAGCAATAACGCAGTGGAAAGCACAGCACGAGACCCTCTTTCGGAACGTGCCCCGGCAGAAAATGGAAACATGCTACTCACTACCGACCACGAAAGCATGTAAACCACTCTTCCCACCAGAGCGACCGCCGCATACACGCCAGCCTGGGTCGAATCGAAGAAGTGTTTGACCAGAATGATATCGAGATTATTGATGATCACCTGGCCAACGAAGAAAGTCGCCGCCTGTAAACCTTCCAGCGCCCCAGACTGCAATCGCGGCCCCGGCCCTTCGCTGACATGGTGCTTGCGGGGAATCGCGACGAAGTAGGCGACTATCACTGACGCTGTCATGGCGCCGACTACACCTTCCACGCGATACGACCCGATCAGCGCAACCGTTCCCGCCAGCTTGATAATCACCTCCAAGGCGAAATTCACCGCGAGGGGCGGAAAATCATAAGTACCTTGCATGAATCCGCGGCGCACTCCGAGTGGTACATAGAACATCGCGGCAGCGGCAAGCAGAAGAATGAGGCTTCGCGTGGGAAGGTTGAGATATCCGGAAATTGCTCCACTACTGAGGGCGATGAGTGCGCCGACCAGAACTCCTGCCATCCAGGACCAGCGATGCAGCAGATGATAGATCTTGATCTTTTCAACACTAGAGTCGCTGCGGGCAACAAACTTCGAACAGACTAGCTGGAAGGTGAGAGTGATCGATGACAGCAGCATCAGCAGGGTGTAAACCACGCTGGCATGCCCGAATTGGTCGGCACCCAGGCGATGCGCAACGAGGAAGTTGTAAATCAGGTTCATTCCGCCAACGAAAGCGGAGCTTACCAGCATGATGGCGCTGCCGTTCAGCACGTGACGGCGCAGGTGCGCTTCTTTGGGAGGAGGCGTCCCGACTGCCACAGCCGCGGTTTCTGCTGGAATCTCGTCAGTCATTACCAGAGGACCCGGAGACGGTGATTCGCCCTGTGCCATCAGAAAAGGTTAATCCGTATGATTGGCAGAATGGTGTTGCGGTTGGTTCCGGTGAAATCGTAAAAACTCTGTTGCGCGATCCCGAAGGAAATCCGCAGGGGATAATTCACAGGCACCTCTCCCACCCCGTCATCAAGTGTTCGGCGCATACCTTTGATGTACGACACCATGACTTCATTGCTCACGTTGTCATAGGTGTGGAAGCCTTTGCCTTGCGACCACGTTCCGGCTGCGTGCACAGCCCAGTGCGAAGCGAGTGGTTGATATTCCAGTCGGAACCCAGGGCGCAGCGCCTGCGCAATGGCGAAGTTAGCATCCTGAACGCGCCACGAGCGCAGGTATTCAGCCAGCACCTGCGCTGTCCACGCGGAACCGAACTTACGCTGCAGGCCGGCGTAGGCATTGGTGCTGTAATACTCACGAATCAAAGGACGGAATAGTATGTCGCGCCCTTCGTAGCCCGTGATTAGAGCAGTTTTCGCCCATGGCCGACCAACCTGAAATTGGATCGTTCCCGCCGCATCGCGCGAATGGAGATTGATGTCAGTAAAAGGTCCGGACTCATGAATCAGACTTCCCGAGACTGAGACCCAGTTTCCGAAAGCGCCCGTGTACAAGTACAGGAACTGACGAAACAAATTCTGGTTCAAATTGGTAGGAGCGCTGGCATCGCGGCGAATGGTGAACTGAAGTCCGGGATTGACACTCACCGGTGTGCCGAAAGCGTGAAACACCTCGTTGATTCCGCCGTTGAAAATGGTGTCATAAGTATTACGGTATTGAATGATGTCGCTGCTGGGAAACGACAGACTGCCGCGGGCATTTCGTTCGGCGACCATTCCAGTAATGGTCGGCCAGCCGTCGAAGCGAACGTGATATCGCGCAATACCCACAGTCTCAACCGATGATCGCGGAGGCGGCAGCAACGCGGCATTTGCAGTCAGGCCGCGCAGCTTGGCATCTAGCTGATAGATGTTGACGTCTTCGAAGATCGGCTGCAATGAGAATTGCGGACGCGCGCTGACCTCGTCGGAAATCTGCCTTCCCTCTTCTTCAGCAAGACGGATCTCGGTCCGCTGAGCATAATCGTTGCCCTGCATGATCTGGTTCGCCCGAGCATACATTCCCAGGGCTTGCGGTATCTGACGGTCCTGCTGATAAGCGTTGCCCATCGCCAGTAGGTAGTCATAATCCTCGCCGATGTCGGGTTCCGTGCTGAGGTGTTTCAGAAGGGTCATCGCGCTTTGGGTTTCGCCCAGGGCCAGGGCCGCGTTGGCCAAACCGAGATTGACGGATTGCTCGTCGGCGCCTTCTGAAAGCGCCCGCTGAAAGTATTTCTTGGATAAGTCAAACTGATCAATTGAGACCAGCACCCTGCCAGCTTCGAGCAGATTTTCTGGCGTAATGGCGTTGGCCTCGCCCACTCTGGCCTCAGCAAGCGCGAACGCAACCTGGTCCTGTGCATCGCCGCGGCGTCCCGACTGAGCAAACAGGCGTGCGAGGGCGAGACGCACTTCGACGCGATCTGATCCAGGAGCGACGAGGGCGCGGCCATAACGCTGCATGGCTGCCTTGTTCTCGCCCATGATGAGCAACGCTTCGCCGGTGGACATCAGCACTTTGCTGTTATCACCATTCTTTTCGGCGTTGGCGATCGTCTTGTAAGCGTCATCTCGGTCATGTAATTGTGCGTATGCGCGGGCCATTTCAGCGTAAAGAACTGAGTCGTTTTGACTCATGCCGAGGGCACTCTTAAGCGTATTGATCGCGTCCGCATAGCGACGCAATCTGTATTGCGCTTCAGCGAGCGCAAGGTGTACCTGAACATCGTTAGGCGCCAGCCTAAGCGCAGCCTGGTATTCCCCCTCGGCCTGCCGGAACTGCGCCTGCTGCCGATATGCTTCCGCCCTCGCCAAATGAATTGGCGCAACATCTTTCTTCATTGTTTTGGCTGCGAGATCGGCCTCTCTCAGAGCCGGCTTGGCACGCCTCAGCTGTAAATCGGCAAAAGCAAGACCGAGATGCGCATCGCCGAAGTCTGGCCGCAACTTCAAAGCCGCTTCGAAATCTTGTATGGCCTTGCTGGCCTCGCGCAGATTGTTGCGAACGTAACCACGGTCCATGTATGCGGTGGCGTCATTCGGTTCCAGGTCCAGCGACCTGGTGAAATCAGCCTCAGCCTCACGCAACTGGCCATGATAGGCATGTACGTGCCCGGCAATCAGCGGCAAGTCTTTGTCTTTGGGACGATTCGGCTCAAACTGCTGCACGATCTTGAAGGCATCATCGTAGCGGTTGAGGTAGAGAAGGTCGTAAGCAAGATAGTCGGGCGCTTCTGGATCATTTGGCAGCTTGGCAATGACTTTGTATCCAAGATCCGCTGCTTCCTGATAATTTCCAGTAAACGTCAGATAGCGCTGGCGCTCGCGCATGACTTGCGGATTCTCATTTACTACCGGATTCGCGGCTGCAATATCGACCCAGCGCTTAGCCGATTCCAAAGCGTGTCCCGGCTGCTCGAGTGATGAATTGATTCCTCCCGCGACGATCAACGGATTGTTTGGCGCAAGCTCATGCGCTTTTTCGTAGCTGGCCTGGGCGCGATCAAACTGACGTTGCGAGGTGTAGAGATCACCCAGGGCGAAGTACGGCACGTAATCGCCGGGATAGAGTTCGATGATTCTCAGGAAGTATTTCTCGGCCGAGGCGGGGTCATGCATATCCCGCGAGAGATATCCGAGCGCAGTCAGCGCTGCATGGTTCGCTGGATCAGTCTGCAAGGCATGTTTGTAGTGCTCCACGGCCTCTGGCTCGCGATTGATCTTCCATAGTAGGTTCGCGTAGTTAAGCTCGATATTGATATTATTCGGCGCGAGCGTCATGGCTTCCTTCAGGTCGCGCTCGGCAGAGGCGGTGTCATTGAACCCGTTTTCAATTAACGCACGCAGCCGCAAATATTCTGGCCGCGTCTGCTTGTCGGTGCCTGGCACCTGATTTAGCGCCGTACGCGCGGCACCTAACTCATTGTCAGCCGGTTGTGCCTGCTGCGCGCGACGATAGATCTCCGACAGACTCAAGTGCAACGAAACCGGATAAAGCGGTCCTTGCGAATCGCGTGCAGGCGGTAACCGTTCGCGTCACTCGCCTCTGCGCGCTTCAGGAAGTTTTCGGCGGGCCCGAACTGGCCTACGTTTACCAGCGCCTGCGCCGCGCTCAACTGCGTTCCAGCCTGCTTGGGAAATTTGTTCGCAGCCTGCGAGTACGCCTCCGCCGATTCTTTTTTCTTGCCGGCCAGTCCGTAGGTGTATCCCAGGTCGGAAAGCGCTTCGGGATTCCGCCGAACGACCTTCTGCAACGCTGCGATCGACTCGTTGTAATTCCCGGTGTCGCGGTAGAACGCGGCGAACGCGCGCATGACGTTCGAGTCGTTGGGAGCACGATTTTGCGCCTTGTTTAGATACTCCTTGTATCCCGCTGGCTGATTCAGTTTCTGGTAGGCACGCGCGATCAGCAGGTCGGTGCGGGCATCGGCTTTCAACGAATCGGCGCGCTTGAGAAGATCAAGCGCAGTATTCGGATCGGAATTCATCGCCAGTTCGCCAGCGAGTTGCAAATCGGTCACGCTCTTGGGATTGGCTGCGAGGACCTTCTTGAGCAGATCTTGCGCTTCCGCGTCGCGGCCCATCTTTGCGTAGGTCTGGGCCTCGCCTGAGAGGCCTTGAATCGACGAAGGCTTCCGCGCCAGTCCACGTTGATAGCCTTGCAGAGACAGGTTGTAATCACCGCCTAAACGAGCGGCGTATCCCAGCAGGAACCATAAGTCCGCGTTCTGCGGCGCAGCGTTGGCAGCGCGATTGGCAGAAGCTATGGCAGCCTTGTAATCGCTCTTTGCCAGTGCCTGCTGCACGGCGCGGGCTTCACGGGCGGTCTCAATTCCTGATCCCCAGCCAATTCCGCTTGCACCCTCTTCCGCGGGTTTTTTGGGAGCGGCTTTTTGCTTGCCTTTTTTTGCGGGTGCGGGCTGATTGACTTCAAAAGTTTGCGCGACCAGATAGGAGGTGGCGGCAAACAAGAATAGCAACGCGATGAAAGTCTTTCTGCCCATGGTGCAGTGCGAGAGCGCTCCGCGTGTGATGGATTCTTTCCCGAATTTAGACGGGGCGCTGTCGAGGGATCAGATGCAATGCGAGCAACTCCGGTTGGATTCTGAGATGCGCCTAAGGAGGTGCAAACCCTGCCTTCCACAGGAGCTTGCGTTGATTGGACCTTGTGAAAAGTGGCGCCGACCCTGAGGAAACCTTAGAAGCCGGGTATGAATCAAAGCTGGTGCTCACATTGAACTCCGGGGAGGATAACCGCACCGTGGAGACGAGCTATTTTTCACGACCGATTCCGTTGCGCTTCATTTTGTTGCTCGCATTGGCAGTGCACGGGCCGCTGCTGGCGCTGCAATTGCCCCTGACAAACTCTTACGACGCGAATTTTCATGTTTTTTTTGCGTCGCATTACGCTCATCACTGGTTCGATCCCTGGAACCCGAAGTGGTTCGCGGGATTTTCCCAGGCGACCTATCCCCCGCTGACGCACCAGTGGATTGCGCTGCTTTCCTACGTCTTCGGCTTGCATTTTGCTTACTTGATTGTGCAGCTCGTCGCGGTACTTCTCATACCAGTGAGCGTTTATAGGTACGCGCGCCTGTGGGTGGATGAACGCGCCAGTAGCTACGCTGCTCTGTTCAGCGTTTTTGTAGGTGCAGTTGCGTTTCTGGTTTATTCAGCCGGACAGCTGCCCACAACTCTCTCCGCGCCGCTTTACCTGCTGGCAGTTCCCTACTTTTATGACTGGTCGCGCTCAGCCGACGGCGGGGCTTTGATCAAAGGCGTTGTTCTGACTCTGACCGCCGGCGCTGTCCACCACGTTACGTTAATTTTCGGATCCGTGCTGTTTGCTTTCCCCGTGCTTTGGCTTGCTGTGATCGACCGCGGCGAGGAGAGACGCGGGATTTCGGTCGTTCTTCGCGGGTTAATATTTGCGGTGTTCGCGGGAGTGGGCCTGGGAATTGTGCTGATGCCCTACTGGGTCGAGCTTATCAGGCATCCGATTCAGCAGATGCCGATTCCTCACGCCAGCCGTTCGAACCTGCTGCTGAATGCCACGTACTTCACGAACTACTTCCTGGTTCCCTACGGCATGCTGGTTATAGCGTTGCCCTTTATCCTGTGGTACGGAGCAGCAAACCGGCGCCTGCGACCGCTATTGATCGGCTTTTGGGTGACATTTATCTTCGGTCTGGGCGGCACAACGCCAGTTCCGAAACTGCTGCTGGGTCGCGCTTTCGATGTGCTCACGTTTGAGCGCTTCACGTTATCCGCCGCGCTGATGACTTTGCCGATCGTCGGCCTCCTCGCGGAACGCGCCATGGAGCGTAATGCGCGACGAGCCGCTTTAGGTTTCGCCGCTGCCGCAATCATCACGTTGGCTCTACCGATGGCATGGATCGCGTTAACTCCGTTTTCGGCGAACGCGAGTCTGAATGTGGACGCGGTCGATAATTTCCTTAATCGCGATGGACACGACCGTTATCGTTACTTGACGCTCGGTTTCGGCAACTCCCTCCCTAAAGTCTCAACCTATACCGACGCCAACAGCGTTGACGGCGAATATAACTCCGCGCGCCTGTTGCCTGAGTTCACGCGTTACGGCACAGCGCAGCTCACCAGCGCCAAGTATTTCGGCACCAACGGAATGGAAGCGTTGCGGATGATGCTCCGCCATGCCAGTCATTATGGGCTGAAATACATATTCATCCATGATCCGTATTACGAGCCGCTGATCAGCTTTGCTGGATGGAAGCAGGTCGAGAGCTACGACAACGGCGCAATTACAGTGTGGTCGCGCGAGGACATTCCCCCGGCGCGGCCGATTCCCTCAGACGCTATGCCCACTGCACTTGAAGGATTGCTCTGGGGCACGCTGCCGCTTGCGAGCAGCATTCTCGCCATTTTGTTTGCTTTCCTAATTCCTGACCGGCAGCGGGTAAGGTCAGAGGTTCTGCTGCCCTTTCCACCGGCTGCGGAGCCCGAGGGTGTATTGATGCGGGAGGCACGATAATGAAACGCGTACTGCCGATCTTTATCGTTGTGGTCACGGCGGTTTTGCTCATAACTGCCTGGTTTCAATCCGGCGGAGCGCAGCGTCGCGAGATGCGGTCCGCGAACAGCCCAGAACAAGCGGTGCGGCTCATGCTTTCACAGATCCAATCTCACAACTATGACGCCGCGTACGATCGCCTCGCAAATCGCACTGACATCGACAAAACCAGCTTCATGCGGGAATTTCAAGGCAGTTACGGTAGCCTTCTGACGTACGCTTCACTTGAAAAGTTCGAGGTCTCGCCGCTTCACAGCACCGACAGCGACGCCAATGTGCGCGCTCATTTGCATTATTCAACCGCGGTTGGGCCGCTCGACGATAATCGGGACATGAAAGTGCAGAAATCAGGCGACATATGGAAGGTCGTATGGCCTGTGAGCCAGTCCGCCAAGTTGCCGCCTCAAGTGATTCCGGTGAACTATTTGCGCTGGGACGTGATCAGCCGAGGCGCAAGCGACGACTGGGGCGTGCAGAACGTGGACTCACCTCAGGTGCGTATCGTGTCGATGAACGCGATTCAACGCCCGGATAGCGTGGTTCTAGTCGGTGAAGTGGTGAACGAAGATTCGGTGCCAGCCTACGTCAACGTGGGCGCGACATTGCTTGATGCTGGCGGGAAGGAGCTTGCGCAGGAGAGCAGCTTCGACAAGATTTCGCATGTGCTGCTGCCGAAGCAGGTTACGCCTTACCGCATAGACTTCCCTAGCATGCGACTGGAGAAGATCAAGAACGTGCGCATGGATGCGAAAGCATTGCTGGTCGCCGCCAGCGCAGACCCGGTGATCGAAATTAATCAACAGAAAATGGAAACTGATCCTCTGGGCAAGAAAGTTTTGCGCGGTGACCTATTGAATCAGAGCGGACAGATTGTGAATATCCCCCACGTGATTGCCGCGTATTACGATAGCAACGGAAAAGTGATCTGGGTCTCTGACGGCTACGTAGCACAAGCCCTCTTGCCGCAGATCCCAGTTTCATTTGCAGTCGATGTACCGCCTGATATCGCAAAAAATGTTCAGACATATCGGGTCGTAGTTAATCACTACGACACAAATTCACAATCATGAAGACGCTCATCACAGTCATGGGAGTGCTTGCGCTGGCTGCGACAGCCGCCGCGTCTGAGATTCACGGTCCTGCGCAGACAAGCGCTGGATCTGCAATTTCTATCTCGACCAGTGGATCAGGCGAGGCTACGTTTTACCTGATAGGTCCTGCCAGTGCGACCAAGCAGAAGGTCCAAGCCGGATCTGACGTACCGATCGTTGGCGATCAACTGGACAACGCGGGCCGCTACGTCGCGATCCTGTGTGCATCGGACGGTTGCACCTCGACCAGCTTTTTCGTCACTCCTGGCACGGCGAACCGGCTTGGATTGCTGGTCCACCCCTCACGCGTTCCAGTAGGTAAGGCAAACGGCATCAGCACGGTGGCGTTTGTCTTCGATAACTTTCACAATCTCGTGCTCAAACCGCAGCCAATCAAATTCTCGATTCTGCCCAAGAATGCCAAAGAAGTTTCCGCGAACCGCGAGTCGCAGAACGGAGTCGCGTGGATACGAATCAGTTCGGCGAACAAAGAAGGCGCTACAAAAATCGGTGCCGAAATTGGCCACGCAGATGAAGTACGCGTCGTCCAGCAGGTCGCAGCCGACGCCTGCAACCTGCGCATCAAGGCAAGCCGGGCGAAAGAAAACTTTCTGGTCGAAACCGAGCCCGTGCGCGATTGTTCTGGGAATGCTATTCCTGACGGCACCGTCGTGAGTTTCACTAAGTCCGATTCGGCCGGCAAGACAACAGTTGATGTTCCGATCAAGCGCGGTATTGCTAAGGTGGAAATGCCCGTTCAGGGCCCGGCAAGAATTACGGTCGCTTCTGGAGTTGTGACCGGAAACGAGTTGGAGGTCTCGGCATCCCGATGAGTGCCGCACTGCGCTATTCCCTGCTCGTGATTACATTTGCCATGCTGATCTGCGCTGCGGTTGTGCTACGCCTTGGCGCCTCGGCAGCCGCGGAGGCTCCTCACGTTGAGTTCAACGCCGATAATATTGGCCCGCGTGAAATCGAGAACCTGACCAGCCAGAGTATTCCCCGCGACTACGGCTTGGCGTGGCAGACCATGGAACAGGCCCTGGATGAAAATCGGGCAGGACTGCTCGACGGCTATTTCACTGGCGCCGCCAGGCAGGACCTTAAGTCAAGAGTCGTATCGCAGTCGAAGTCGGGCCTGCACACTCGTTACGAAGATCGCGGCCACAAACTCGAGGCAATTTTCTATGCGCCAGCAGGCGATGCGATGCAACTCCGCGACCACGCTCAGGTGGATGGGACGGCCACTCCGACCATTCATTGAGCATCCAAAGCACATATACAAACGCCTTCTTCGTCGTTCGACGCATGAAATATCTTTACGCAACGATATGCCTGGGCATCGCAGTGCTTCTGATCGCGCAAACCAGCGGCTGCTACCGCGGGAGGGTGCATCAGCCAATAACTGACATGTCACAAGGCCTGCCGAACCCAACCCGAATTCTTGCGGATTATCAACCCTGGTTCGGCGATCGCGAACACATCAATGTTGGATATTCAACGCAGGATCCTGCGGTCCTGCGCAAACAGATTCAAAAGGCAAAGAGCATGGGCATCTACGCATTTGCCGTGGATTGGTATGGCGAGCGCCGGCCCTTTGAGGACAATAGCTACGCCATTCTTCAGCGCGTCGCGAGTGAAGAAAAGTTTCACGTATGCCTGATGTACGACGAAACCCAGGAAGACAATGGTCATGCGACCGAAGATGCGCTGCAGGCATTCGACAAGGCATATCGCGCTTACATCGGGCCTGATGCCCCCGGCCGCGAAGCCTACGTCACCTATAATGACCGGCCCGTCATCTTCATCTTTCCTAAGCGTGGACACACGGACTGGAGCCGTGTCCGCGAGGCTGTGAATCAGTGGGACCGTCCGCCAATTCTGATCTACAAAGACCAGCCGCCTCCGGAATATGCTAAGGACTTTGATGGACTCTATGCTTGGGTGCACCCTGGGCGCGCATGGGATCCAAAAGGCAGCGATTGGGGCAAGGAATATCTGGAAAAATTCTACGAAAAGAATCAGGGCTCTGGGAAGCTTCTAGTTGGCGTTTGAAGACACGCTGAAGCTTTTTCACCGCTATGACGATTCCGAGCGCCCGATGCCATTCATTCTGATCGCAACCTGGAATGATTACGAAGAAGGAACCCAGATTGAAACCGGGGTTTCCGACTGTCACGGCAAAGAGAAACAGAATTCTCAAGTCGCCGATACTGGCCAGCACTGACCAACCTGTGCTGCCGGACTCTCATCAAACACTTTTGCTCCCCTGCGCGCAGTCCCAGACTATGGATAACTCTTCCGCACCTAACGACCGTTATATTTCCCTACTCTCAAAAATTGTGATCCGCGGCTATAGCGGAGACTTCTCTGTACCTGACGCGAGCCTCGACCACCTTCAGACGGAACTGGAGGAAGTGGCAGCGTTCACCCCGCAGGAATTCGCAAATTTTGTCGAGCTCGCGGACACTCACCACGTCGTGGTTCGCACTTTGGCTGTGATTGAGAAAATGGCGTCCGCACAGAGTTTGAATCAGCTCGCGGAAATGTGTAATGAAAGTTTGTCCGCGGAGCGTACCCGCATCTCGAAGGCTGTGGAGTCGCTGTACGCCATTGTCCAGGCACTCGATATGTCGGGATGTCCGCCGAGCGTGATCAAGTCGCTCGATCATTGGCCTGATCTCGGGTCCGACCTTGACCTTTACACCAGCGGTTCTGCCGAACACGTGGTCAAGGTAATGAAGGAAAAAATGAAGGCCGAACTCGAGGCCCGCAGTTGGGGAGACCGGCTTGCCGGCAAATGGAACTTTCAAATTCCGGGACTCCAAGAACTGGTCGAAATCCATGTTCGCTATCTTGGACAGACCGGCGAGCAGACCGCAATGGCGCGCCGTGTCCTGGAACGCGGCGTGACAAAGATCGTGAATGGCCGCACCTTCCCTGTGCCCGCGCCGGAGGAACGAATTCTCATCTCCACCTTGCAACGCATGTACCGGCACTTCTACTTTCGCCTGTGTGACATGGTAGATATGGCGAAGCTGTTGAGCAGCGGATCGGTAGATTTTGCCGAACTACGCAGAGGCGCCGAAAAAGGAGGGATCTGGCCGGGTGTGGCGAGCTATCTCGTCATCCTCTCGCAATACGTGACGCCGTATGGCGGCAAGGTCGAGCTTCCGCGCGAAGTCATTGCGGCAGCTTACTCTCCAGACCTGCGTGTTCAATTCCGTGAAAACTTCCTTCGAGTTCCCATGCGTCCTGCGGCCGGGTTATATGGTTCACAACTACTGAATGCAAGCAGGCATGGAGACCTTCGCGCGATCTCACGCCTTCCGCTTCTGCCCCCCTTGGCTCTGTCTGCGCTCGTCGCCTACCGCCTTACGGGCAGTGACAAAGGCGTGTGGTGAACTTCAAGCAACACCTGCATTGAACTACATATTTCACCCGATGGCGAACGGCACGATTGCTCTGTAAGCTATTGAAGTATTGAGGCTTATTGGCTCCCGCAAAGGGGGTCTTTTCGGTCGGTAGTGTTCCGCTTTAACCCCAGCCCTGAAACAGATCGACTCAGGCCGTAACGGGAGACGATTTTAGTACGCCACTTCAGGACCCAAAACAATGCGAATTGCCCAGGTAGCACCGCTTTTTGAGAGTGTTCCACCCAAAACGTATGGAGGGACCGAGAGAGTAGTTTCGTGGCTAACAGAAGAACTCGTACGTCTCGGACACCAAGTGACTCTGTTTGCCAGCGGGGATTCAATGACTACTGCCGAGTTGATACCTTGCTGTCCGGAGTCACTGCGACTGTACAGTGGCAGCGTCGACCATTTGGCTCACCATGTGGCCATGCTGGAGAGAGTGGCCCAGAAAAAGAATGATTTTGACCTCGTTCATTTTCACGTTGATTACTTGCATTATCCAGTGAGTGTTCGCGAACGTTACCTGCACGTCTCTACCCTGCATGGGCGTCTTGATATTCCTGACCTCGGGCCGCTTTACGATGCGTATCCTGACATCCCGGTGGTGTCGATCTCGGATGCCCAGCGCGAGCCCCTGCCCAATTTGAATTGGCAAGGAACCGTGCACCACGGATTTCCTCTGGAGACATATACGCCATCGTTTAAACAGGGAAAGTACCTCGCCTTTCTTGGCCGCACTTCACCTGAAAAGGGTTTGGATCGGGCAATCGAAATTGCCTCGCGCGCCGGCATACCCTTGAAAATCGCAGCAAAAGTAGATAAAGCCGACCAGGAATATTTCGACACCTGCATCAAGCCCCTTCTGGATTCAGAGAATGTCGAATTTCTGGGTGAAATCGCCTATCCGGAAAAGAACAGCTTCTTAGCCCAAGCAGCGGCGCTCCTGTTTCCGATCGCGTGGCCCGAACCCTTCGGCATCGTAATGATCGAAGCCATGGCCTGTGGCACCCCGGTGATTGCCTACCCCTTCGGTTCAGTGCCAGAAGTGATTCAAGACGGGATAAACGGCTATATTGTCCCGGATATCGAAGGCGCGCTGCAGGCTGTCAAAAACCTGGGCCAGATTGACCGCAAGAAGATCCGCAAATCTTTTGAACAGCGATTCACAGCCAGTCGCATGACGCAGGAGTATCTCAGAATCTACAATCGGATTCTCAGTCGCAAGAAAGCGCCTCGTGCTGTTGCCGATGGAGTTTTGAATTGGATGAAGTTAACGTCTCCCAGCAGTACTACATAGCGACCAAATCATCTCCTGCCGAAGAACATGCCCGCGTACTGAAATATGGAGCCATGTTCGCGGTTTTCGATCGCCTCGGCGACATTCGTCATCAGGGCATGGGAGAGCAGGGTATTTTTTTCAACGGCACCCGCTACGTTTCAGAAATGCTGGTGCGTTTGTGGAATGAGCGGCCGCTGCTCTTGAGCTCCACCATTGAACCAAACAATTTTCTTTTCAGCGCTGACCTTGCAAATCTTGATGTCTCGCGTGGGGGTAATGTTGTTATTCATCGCGGGACTCTTCACGTCCTGCGCTCCCGCTTTTTATGGCGCGGTGTGGCGTATGACGAATTTCGGTTCGCCAACTACGGACTGGAAGAGCTCTCCGTGCCTTTTAGCATTCGCTTCGCGGCAGACTTCGCCGATATTTTTCAAGTGCGGGGCATGACTCGCGAACGGATCGGCCGTATGTTGTCGCCAGAAAGCGGCCCAGATTTCCTTGTGCTCGGCTGCGAGGGCCTGGATGGTGTTCAGCGGCGCACTCGCATACAGGTGACTCAGGCTCCTCACGAAATTTCAAATCAGGAGATGCTTTTCCACTTCGACCTCCAACCGAAGGATGAAATCACGTTTTGTGTTTCCATGGCATGTGAGAACGATTCGGAGCGGCCGAATGTGACTGATTTTTCACGAGCCATGAAACATGCGGAGAGTGAAACGAAAGCAGCGAACTGTTCCCTGCCTCGCCTAGCCAGTTCGAACTCACGATTTAACGATTGGATTCGCCGGTCATCCGCCGACGTTGAGATGATGACGATCGGTAACCCGGAAACCAACTATCCCTATGCCGGTGTTCCGTGGTTCAGCACAGTCTTCGGGCGGGACGGAATCATTACCGCGCTTGAGATGCTCTGGGTGGAGCCCGCGCTGGCGAAGGGCGTCCTGGAGTTTCTGGCGAGTACACAGGCAATAGCTGTTGATCCGACGAATGAAGCCGAACCGGGGAAAATCCTGCACGAGATGCGCCATGGAGAAATGGCGAACCTGAATGAAATTCCTTTCGCGAGGTATTACGGGACAGTGGATGCAACACCGCTGTTCATTATGTTGGCCGGCGCTTATCACGACCGGACGGGAGATCACGCCTTTATCCAACAAATCTGGCCCAATATTCGTGCCGCGATTGATTGGATCGACAACTTTGGCGATTGCGATGGAGATGGGTTTGTCGAATACGCGGCGCATAGCCAGCGCGGGTTGGTGCAACAGGGCTGGAAGGATTCCAATGACTCTGTTTTCCATGCGGATGGATCCATCGCTGAGCCTCCAATTGCGCTGTGTGAAGTCCAGGGCTATGTCTATGCGGCAAAGTTAGCCGCGGCGCGCCTGAGTACGATAATGGGTGACAACCAGGCTGCCGCTACCCTTCAGCAACAAGCTGCGAAGCTGCGGGATCAGTTTGAAGACGCTTTCTGGTGTAAAGATCTCGATATCTACGCAATGGCCCTTGACGGTCGTAAACGTCCTTGCTGCGTCCGAACCTCGAATGCAGGTCATTCTCTGTTTACAGGCATTGCCCGCGAGGACCATGCCAGGGAGATGGCACAGACGCTCTTTACGGAGGACCTCTACGGCGGTTGGGGGATACGCACCCTCGGCTCCCGCGAAGCCCGCTATAACCCCTTGTCTTACCACAACGGTTCGGTCTGGCCGCATGACAACGCATTGATTGCGTCTGGGCTCGCGCGCTATGGCTTTAAGAGTTTTGCCGGCAAGATCCTGCTTGCGTTGATGGACGTAAGCAGCATGCTCGAATTGCATCGTTTGCCAGAGCTGTTTTGCGGGCTCCCACGGCGCCAGGGGGAGGGCCCGACCCTCTACCCGGTGGCATGTGCTCCGCAGGCCTGGGCTTCGGCAGCGTCGTTCATGATGATCGAAGCATGCCTCGGATTGACCATACATGCAGCTGACAACCGTGTGGTATTCAATCGGCCAAGCCTGCCTGAGGGTATTCCACAGCTTTCCATTCGCGGTCTAAGGGTCGGAGAAGCCACTGTAGATTTGCTTTTCGAGCGACAACTTGACACAGTTCGGGTCCAAGTATTGGAAAAACAAGGCGAAATAGAAGTGGTCGCTACTTTGTAAAAGCAGCAGCACACACCTACATGGATTACCTGAACTCTCTTCTCTGCTTACGGAAATCACCGGATGGATTCAGGTGGTTCAGCGGCTTACGTTACCAGTAATGCTAGTCCGGAGGCCCGCATGACCAGAGCAGGAGTGTTCCTTACGGCTATATTGGCCGCTGCCTCGGTCGGGGTATTTGCGCAAGACTCAAGCCAGTCTGCAAGTGCGCCACCGCAGGTTAGCAACCAGAACGTGCAAAGCCAGAACTCGGCACCGCAACCGGGTGCTACCCAGGCGTCTCCGCCTGTGGACTCAAATGCTGTCAGCCAGCAGGAGCCCAGTGCGAGACCGAATCAGGCGGGAACTAACCAGAGCGCCACCAACGACACGCAGAGCGCATCCAACAATGGCGATCCGATACAGCAATTGCCACAAACTTCGACCATATTGCCGCTTCTGGGACTCATTGGGCTAGGTTCGCTGGTGGCTGGGCTGTTCGCACGTAGATAGGTTTTATGCGGGTCCTCAGGACCAGCGTTGTAAAACGGCGTCCCCGTTCTAAGAACCGCTATTTGTTGGTCCTGAAGCCGGGCCCATGGCGGTCAGAAAACCTGTACAGAAAACCAGAGAAGCGGGCCAGCAAACGTCGCCGAATCATTTCCCTTTCGCTGATCGTCACCGGCGCGGCGCTTTGCACCTATGTTTCAGGAACCTATGGCTGGATGTACCTACGGCAACGCTCATTGCTTCGTGAATGGAACGCACACAATCCTGCTGTAACTCGCACCTTAACGAAACTGTCAATCCCTAAGATCAAACTTGAGGATGTCGTCCTTGAAGGAGTATCTGACCACTCGCTCATGTTAGGCCCGGCGCACTTACAGGAATCGGTTGAACCAGGCATGCCTGGAAATGCCGTGCTGGCTGGGCATCGCGACAGCTTCTTTCGGCGTATTCACAGCTTGCGATATGGAGACGATATTTTCGTAACCAGAGGCGATCGGCGATATCGCTATATTGTGCGTTCAAGAAAGATTGTTGAACCGACCGACCTGTCCGTTATACGTCCCACTCCTGACACCGAATTGACTCTGATCACCTGCTATCCCACACACGCGGTCGGCCCTGCGCCGCAGCGGCTGATCGTAGTTGCCAAGCTTGCGCCGGAAAACTTGAAGATGACAACACGAGCCGGCGGGCATATTCCAGTTCAGCTTGGCGCGAGGGCCGCTCCCCCGGTAGAATAGAAATCACGACGCAGGCTTCTGCCGGTTGCTGTGAAAAATCCTGCATCGAATGTCTAATGGGCGCAATCCAACCAAAAGTAAGTGAGCCGGTTTCTGACGAACTGGCTCTGGTCGAAGCTGCGAAAGCCGGTGATGTATCGGCGTTCGAGGAATTGGTTCGCCGTTACGATCGCAATGTCTTTCGCATCGCCCAGCATATTACGCAGAACCGCGAGGATGCGGAAGACGTTGTTCAGGATGCGTTCTTTAAGGCGTATAGCAATCTGAAACAGTTCCAGGGGCAGTCGAAGTTTTATACCTGGCTGGTGCGGATCGCAGTGAACGAGGCGCTGATGAAATTGCGCCGTCGCCGCCCGGAACGCACAGTTTCGCTCGACGAGGAAGTAAAGACCGAGGACGATTCAGTTCCACGCGAAGTCGCGGATTGGACTCCGAATCCTGAGCAGCAATACTCTCAGGCGGAATTGCGGGACATTTTGGACCGCACGATCCACGGTTTGCCGGCAACTTTTCGCACTGTGTTTGTACTGAGAGACGTTGAAGGTCTCTCGACAGAAGAAACCGCTGAGGCGCTTGACTTGAGCATCCCCGCGGTAAAGTCAAGATTGCTTCGCGCGCGCCTGCAGTTGCGTGAGCGGTTAAACAAATTTTTTCAAAGGCGGGAACGGGTCAATGGGTCGCAAAAACCAAGTAGTGGGGATGGCAACCAGTGAAGTGCGCTGATTTTCTTCACGAATTGACGGATTACCTTGATGGCGTTATGGACGCCGGCACCAAAGCCGAGCTCGAAGAACATTTGGCTTGGTGCCACAACTGCTACGTTGTCGCCGACACTACGAAGAAGACGATCGAGATTTACCGCGACTCAAAACTTTACGAACTTCCCGAAAACCTGCGAACCCGGCTCCGGACGGCCATTGTGGCCAAATGCCAATCGCGAAAAAAATCCGGCTCCGAAGGCGCCCCCAGCTAACAGTCCTGTTTCCAGCCACTTTGCCGTCGGTATCCGATGCGCTCTGTGTCGAACCCTTTACCCAGAACCTGAATCTAACGTAAGTAGATGCTGACCCGGCTCCCAGTTCCGCGGCAGCTCTGTGGGAGGAAGGTATGATTTCCCGGTTCCTGGATTCGTTATTTGGGTGCACACATGGCCATTACAGCTTTCCCATCACCGTCAAGAAAGGCCGACGCAGTCCTGCTGCTTTCGTGACGGGGACTTATGTCGTATGCCTGGATTGCGGCAAGGAAATGCCCTACGATTGGAAGCAGATGAAAATCGTGCGCTCCGGGAACCAGCGCGTGCCAGTAGCTCCGCTGGCCACAAAAGAAGCGGCGTAGATCACTGGAATTTAAGAATTGCCGAATTTTCGAATTGTAGGATTGGAACGCGAGAGTGTTGGGCTTCAATTCGTCATGCGTAAATTCAACAATTCATGAATTCACAAGTTCGTGAATCCAAAAAAATATGGCGGACCTATCGGGTCCGCCAATTTGCTTCTGAGGAGCAAAACCTTTACTGATTATCATCCGGACGGCGCTTCAGCGTCGGACGTCCGTCGTCATTCGGCGTGGTCTTATCATCGCTGCCGTTCTTGTCTGTGGAGGAGGCGCGCCGCAAGCTGGGCTTCTTACTGTCTTTCTCGTCGTTGAGCTTGTGCCTGTTCTCCAGGGCGGCAAGCCTTGCCTTGACCTCGTCGAACTCCGAACTCGTGACCGTGTATTCCTGTTTCGCGGGCAGGATAGTTGCGATCTCCTGTTGCGATTCTTTGATTCGGTCCGGCGTTTGAGGATGAGTCGAGAATGCCTTTGATACCGTGCCCGGCTTTTTCTTTTCCTGTGCCTGCACCTTCTCAAAAAATGCTACGAAGGCAGCGGGATCGTAACCTGCCTTGTACATATATTGGATCCCCAGAAAATCCGCCTGTGCCTCAAAACCGCGCGAGAACCTCAGGAACGTCAGCGGGACGGCCAGTCCGGCTCCCTCGTATGCTGCATAGCCGATAGGTCCGCCGATGAAGATCAACGGAATGGTCATCATCTGCATTAGATTGCCGCGGGTGTTTTCGCGCGCAGCATGGCAAGCGGCTACGTGACCGATCTCATGCGCCATGACTCCGGCCAGTTCGGCCTCTTCGTCAGCAGCCAGAATCAACCCCGAATTGACGTAAAAGAATCCGCCGGGAAGCGCAAATGCGTTGATGTCGTCCGAATCGATGACCTTGATTGTGAAGGGCACCTGCGAATCGGAATTGCGCACCAGGTTCTGGCCCAACCGGTTGATGTACTCGGAAATTACCGGATCGTTGATCACCTTGGACTGAGTTTCCACCTGCTGGGAAATCTGCTTGCCCATGGCAATCTGCTTTTCTAGTCCGTACCAGTTGCCCATACCCTTCGCGCAGCCCACATTTCTGTTCCCGATCGCGTCCAGATCGTTCATTCCGCCATCATGTGCCACCTTTGTGGCGGCGGGCTCTGGGGCCGCAGTCGTGGGAGAGGGTGTGGTTGACGCCTGATCCTTGCTATTCTTGTCAGCCGCAAAGGAAGACGTTGGCAGATAAAACGCCCACAGCAAAGCTGCCGTTAGGGCCATCACTCGCAATTTCATAAAATTCTCCAGGATCGGGCGGTATCGGACTGCCGCTAGCTCGATTATATGCTGCTGTGAAACTTTCTCAGGTAGAACACCCTATAAAGTTGGACGCACGCAGCGTGCACAAGGTTACCCAGAATTACCGCCAGGTATCCAGATGAGCGGCTCAGGGCTTCAGACTCTCCGTTTAACCCCGGTAAGTTGCAAAAGATTTGTCAATACGAGAACATACCCGTTTGCCTCTATCCTCTGTTTCTCATAAGGGAAGTGCCTGCAATGGCTAAAAGCCAAAAACCTGCTGCTGAAAAAGCCGGAAACCCAAAAATCGAGTCTGCCCGTGGGAAGTTAGGGGTCATGATCCCGGGCATGGGAGCTGTAGCCACAACCTTTGTAGCCGGAGTCGAGGCCGTCCGCCGGGGCTTGGCATCGCCTATTGGTTCCCTCACCCAGATGGGGACCATTCGTCTGGGCAAGCGCACCGAGGGTCGTTTTCCAAAGATTAAGGAATTTGTGCCACTGGCTGCTCTCGACGACCTCGTTTTCACTGGCTGGGATCCGTTCGATGACGACATGTACACAGCCGCCAGGAAGGCCGGCGTGCTCGAGCGCGACTTGCTAGACCAGGTCAAGCCGTTTCTCAGTTCGGTGGAACCGCGGCCCGCGGTTTTTGACCGCAACTACGTAAAGAAGCTCGATGGGCACCACGTAAAAAAGGGTAAGAACAAGATGGAGCTGGCCGAGCAAGTTCGGGCCGACATTCGAGATTTCAAGAAAAGTTCGGGCGCTTCCCGGCTGATCACGATGTGGTGCGGGTCAACGGAGATTTTTCTGGAGCCAACAGCAGCGCACCAATCTGTGAAGGCATTTGAGAAGGCGATGCAGCAGAACGATGAAGCTGTCGCGCCTTCGATGATCTATGCGTATGCCTCGCTTATGGAAGGAGTGCCGTTCGCCAATGGCGCGCCCAACCTGACGGTTGATCTACCTGTAATGCACGAACTCTCCCGGAAGAATGAAGCGCCAATCTGCGGTAAAGATTTCAAAACCGGGCAGACGCTGATGAAGACGATTCTGGCCCCAGGCTTCAAGGCGCGTTTGCTTGGATTGAACGGATGGTTTTCCACTAACATTCTCGGCAACCGCGACGGCGAGGTGCTTGACGATCCGGGCTCGTTCAAAACGAAGGAAGAATCCAAGCTTTCCGTGCTCGAGCACATTCTTCAGCCGGATCTTTATCCGGAACTCTATGACAAATTCAGCCACGTGGTGCGCATTAACTATTACCCGCCGCGGGGCGACAATAAAGAAGGCTGGGACAACATCGATATTTTTGGATGGCTCGGCTATCCCATGCAGATCAAGGTTGACTTCCTTTGCCGGGACTCGATCCTAGCCGCGCCGATCGTGCTTGATCTCGTCCTGTTCCTCGATCTCGCCAAGCGCACCTCAGAGCTCAGCGGCCGCGGCATTCAAGAGTGGCTCAGCTTTTACTTTAAATCGCCGATGACCGTGCCGGGCCTTTATCCCGAGCACGATCTATTCATTCAGTTGATGAAGCTGAAAAACACCTTGCGCCATTTGAAGGGCGAGGAACTGATCACGCACTTGGGGCTGGAGTACTACGACTAGCTGTGTGGCGCGGGTGCCTCGCCCGCGGGGAGCGACTCAGTTGCTGTTTCGGTGACGGGACGGCTGACTCTGACAAAGTAGATTTATGGCCTACCGTTCCGTTCGGCTGGTTCCGGGGATTCTGCGAACTCCGGGAGGACGCACTCCGGAGTTGCTCTCCGAGAGAAAGATGGTAGCGAGAATAGCAGCACCCACAACCCCTCCGCCCCACATGAGCGTGGTGCCGAACTGCCCAACACATTGATGCAGAAAATTTGGCGCCATTAGCCTCCTTGTGCGACCGGTCAAGTCGCATCGCAGGGCTTCTTGCTGCCTCTACACGCGCCTTCGCAGTTAGAGTCTCACCCGCGCACCCGCAGCACAAATAACTCCTGTACCCAACGTTGGTTACCGGAGAGCCATAAATCAAACGAGCGTTGCGCCTGCGCGGGACAAATTAAAGACCCGCCTGACTCGGCGGGCCTCACTCAAGCGATGGAACGAAATTACTGCACGGTCAACACGGTCGAACCTGCTATGCCTCCTGAGTTCGCGCCGATTGTGGTTGTTCCGGCTGCGATGCAATTCGCGGCACCTGCCACGCTCGGCGCATTGGCCATGGTTGCAACCGTCGCATGCGAGGAACTCCAGTGCGTATTCAGAGTGACGTCCTGTGTACTGGCGTCGCTGAAGGTTCCCGTCGCCGTGAATAACTGAATCGTTCCGGCAGACGCTGTGGGCGCAACCGGCGTGATGGTGATCGAGACCAACGTGCCAGTCCCGATCGTCAGAGTTGTAGTACCAGTGATGCCCGAAGAAGAGGCAGAAATCGTGACCGTCCCGCCTTTTTTCCCGTGGGCGATACCGGTGGAGCGAATCGAGGCCAGGTTCGGCTTCGAAGACTTCCACGAGACTCCACTTAGATTTGTAGCCACGCTGCCGTCACTGAATGTGCCGGTCGCAGTGAACTTGATCAAGGTACCTTTCGCAATTCTTGGCGTAGCAGGGGTAATCGCAATTGACACCAGGTGGGCCGTAGTGACCGTCAGGCCTGTCGTTCCGCTGTTCAGTCCGAAGGTCGCCTTTATAGTGGTGCCGCCGTTTGCCACGCTGTTTGCAATTCCTTGTGCGTTGATCGTAGCCGCTCCCGGGTTCGAGGATGTCCATACTACCGTCGACGTGACATCTTGATTCGAGCTGTCGCTGAACGTGCCGACGGCTGCGAACTGCTTGGTTGTTCCGACCGCCATCGAGGAACCAGCCGGGGTGACCGCTATTGAAACCAGCGTCGCACCCGTGACGGTAAGTGATGCAGTTCCGCTCACTGAACCTGAAGTTGCAGTGATTGTGGATGTGCCCGAGCCAACACCAGTTCCCACGCCTGCGGAAGTTATAGTCACTACGCTCGTGGAGGAACTCGACCAGGTTAGATTCGTCAACAGCTGCGTGCTGCCATCGTCGAAACTACCGACTGCGTTAAACTGCAGAATCGTTCCTGCCGCAATTGACTGCAGCGCAGGAGTTACTGCAATTGACGTCAAATGCGCTGCAACGACGGTCAAGGTGGAAGAATCACTCAATGCGCCGATTGTCGCAATAATGTTCGCGCTCCCTGCCGCAATCGTCGTAACCACGCCGGCAGCACTTACAGTCGCTACGGAGGTGTCTGAAGACGTCCAGGTCACACCAGCTGACAAATCCGCGCTGCTGCCGTCGCTGTACGTCGCGGTCGCAGTGTACTGCTGACTAATGCCGATCCCCTGTGTCTGTCCTACCGGGGTGACTGACAGAGAAGCCAGAGCCGGTGCCGTAACCGTTAGCGATGTGGATTGCGAAATACCAGCCAGGCTCGCCGAAATGTTTGTTGAACCCGCTGCAACTGCGTTAACAAGTCCACCAGCATTAACGGTGGCAATGTTGGTGTGTGAGGAACTCCAGGTTACGAGTGGGGTAATGTCTGCACTACTCCCATCGCTATAAGTTCCGGTCGCGGTAAATTGCTGGGTCGTATTGACTGGGATCGAAGAAGCAGCCGGTGATATCGCAACCGACGCCAAGTTTGACGCTGCCGCGGTAATCGTCAGTGCTGCGTTCGATGTCTTTGAATTCGATTGTGCTGTGATGGTCACAGTGCCCGACGCCGAGGCCGTGGCCACTCCCGCTGCGCTCACGCTCGCAATATTCGAATCTGAAGAACTCCAGGCTGCGGAGCTCGTGACATCCTGCGAAGTTCCGTCCGAGAGATGTGCCGTCGCATGAAACTGCTGCTGCGCCCCCATGCCGATGGACATTGAGGTAGGCGACACCTGGATAGAACTCACAGTCGGCACGCCATTTGATCCGCCGGAATTTGAGTTTGACGCGCCACCGCTGCACGCGGTCCATGCGCAAAGCGCCACCAAAGTGGCGAAAACAGACAGAGTTCTCATCACATCTCCGATTCCAAATTTGAATGAAAAGCTTTTCCGCGGGGAGGCCCACTGATTCTAGGGAAGTCTTTTTGGGAAAGCTGCCACAACGGCACACTTTGCATTACCTCAGTAATGGGTTCTATCGGTTCAGGTACAGACTTGGGCCGGGTGTTGCGCTTGCGCTCCCCTTCAGGGATTCGCAATGCCAAATTCGCGTAGGTCATGGCCCAACGCCGGTGGCTCAATTACTTAGGTCATCTTGGGACGGGTACGGTTTCGCGGGATGATAGGCATGTACTGGCGGGAGCGTCCGCACCGCCTGTGTGGGGACTCATGCAAATTGATGATCTGCTGCGAATTGCTATGGAGCGGAAGGCGTCCGACTTGCACTTGAAGGTCGGCAACTATCCCCACCTGCGCATTGATGGCGAACTTGTGCCGTTGACTGATCAGCCGCGCGTTACCGCCGAAGACATGCTGACCATGGCATTCAGCATGATGTCCGCCCGGCAAAAACAGAAATTCAAAGAAACCAGCGAAATTGATATGGCGTACGGCGTCGCCGGTCTGGGACGCTTCCGTGTGAACGTGTTCCAGCAGCGTGGCAATGTGGGGTTGGTACTCCGCGTCATTCCGACCAAGATTCGGGCGTTGGATGAACTCTATTTGCCTAAGGTTATCGAGCAGATTTGCGAGATGCCGCGCGGACTCGTGCTGGTCACTGGCGTGACTGGTTCCGGTAAATCAACCACTCTGGCCGCGATGATTGATCGCGTGAACTCAACCCGCGCCGAACACATCATCACCATTGAGGACCCAATCGAATTTCTGCATCGCGACAAAAAAGGTTATGTAAATCAGCGTGAAGTCGAAGTGGATACGCCAAGTTTTTCTGCCGCGTTGCGCGCCAGCTTGCGTCAGGACCCGGACGTGATCCTCGTCGGTGAAATGCGTGATATGGAAACCATCGGTACCGCGCTGCACGCGGCTGAGACCGGCCACATGGTGTTCTCTACCTTGCACACACTGGACGCTGTCGAAACCATCAACCGCATCATCGCCGTGTTTCCGCCGCCGGAGCAGAAGCAGATTCGGCTGCAGCTCGCCGCCGTTCTGCGTGCAGTCGTCAGCCAACGCCTCGTGCGCCGTTGCGATGCCGAAGGCCGTGTTCCCGCTGTCGAAGTCATGATCAATACGGCTTACATCCGAGAATGTATTCTGGTTCCGGAAAAAACGCGCGCGGTCCGCGACGCCATATCTGCCGGTACTTCGCAATACGGCATGCAGACTTTCGATCAGTCACTCTGGGATCTGTTCCAGGCAGGATTGATCAATTACGAAACCGCTCTGGACAGTGCCTCCAATGCAGACGACTTCAAGCTGCGCATGGCGGGCATTTCGTCAACGAGCGACCTCTCGAAGAACGCAATGCAGGCTGTTGGTTTCGGCAAGTAGGCTCAACCCGACGTTGTCGTGCGAAAAGGCAGGAGCATAAAAAGCTCCTGCCTTATTTCATGACGCAGCATAGTCGCCTATGCGCGACGCATTGCCGACAGTGCAACCATCGCGCTACACGCACTGAGCAGGAGAATCACAATCAGGGAGCTCAGACAAAGAATGCACCAGGCATGAATCACGTATGCTTCGAGGTATGCGAGGTAGAGCGCGAACGCACTTCCGCCGACCGAGGCAATCAGCAGCATCATCGGTGTCTCGGCCTTTTGCCGATAGAAGGTTGCCAAAGCGAGAATTAGCAGGTATCCGATAAGACCAATCAGAGCAACCGGAATTCCACGAAACGCGGAATACGAACTGCGGTTCACCAGATCGCAATTGAGAGCCTGGCTGAGATTACAGAATGACGTCTTTGACCGGCTGAAATGATGATGTAAAGACAATGCGCTGATCGCGATTCCCAGCGAAGCCAAGACCGCAATCGCCGTCATGAGTCGCTGATTGACTTTTGACCTACCCGCACTCACGGAAGCTTGCATCCAGTTCGCTGGCTCAATTCAGAAAGTGACAGAGCGCCTTCCTTTCTCGATCCATCGGCAAACTCCCAGGTAGGAAAATTGTGCACCCCTGATCGCTTGCACTGTTCATTTTCGCTGTGGGTTTGGCCCTCGATGCCACACTCCACATAATTGACATGTTGGAATGCAAATCCGAACTGGTCTTTCTGTTCCGCGCAATGCGGGCACCACCACGCTCCGTACATGCGCGCGCCCTTCTCATTCGTGCACTTCGCAAACGCATCGAGCGTGCTCACTTTGCGATAGGAGAAGTAGTCGTAGCTGATCCAGATTGCAATCAGAACAAGGATGGCGAGAAC
>QHZW01000324.1 GCA_003224815.1 Acidobacteriota bacterium
CCATGGTTGCCACCGATGGGCACCGCCTGGCGCATGTCGAGCGTAGCAATGAAAAATTTGAAGGCGTCTCCGGCGAGATGAAGACGCTGGTGCCGAAGAAGGCGATGGATGAGTTGCGGTCTCTGGTGGATTCGACGGATGTAGAAACGATTGAGTTCGCGAAAGACGAATCGACCTTATTTTTCCGAATCGGGCCGCGGCTGCTGACCTCGCGCCAGTTGACCGGACAATTCCCGAACTACGAAGCCGTGCTTCCCAAAGACAACAGCAAAAGTATTCTGCTGCACGGGGATGACCTGGGATCCGCGATTGCACGAGTGGCCCAGTTTGCCGACGAACGTTCGCGCGCTGTGCGACTGAAGCTCGAAAACGGCGAACTCAAGCTTTCGGCCTCGTCAACGGAGACCGGCGAATCGGAAGACTCAATTGAAACCGACTACAAGGGCGATCCACTCACCATCGGCTTCAATGCGCAATATATCTCCGACTTCCTCAAAGCTGCTGGCGCGGGCGATGTCCGCCTGGAACTGAAGGATGCGCAATCGGCCGGGCAGCTAAGGCCGGCTGAGGGCGAGGATTATAAGTACCGCTATATCGTCATGCCGATGCGGATTTGAGAACTGCCGGCCAGAGAGGCACTCGCTTCCTAGTCACCTTCCAACGGGCTATTCGTAGCGCAGCGCTTCGACAGGATCGAGCTTGGACGCTCGCAGGGCAGGCACTAGCCCGCTGGCAACTCCTACAATCAAGAGAACGAACGAGGAGATGGCAAGGGTCACTACCGAGATATGCAGATGGATGTCGCCTTTGCCTGAGTCGTCTTCAAACAGCGGGCCCATGAGCGGAAGAGTACCGACTGCGGCGGCGACAACGTATGAGATCAATACGCCTAGTAATCCACCCAGCAGCATAATCAGCAGAGTTTCAGCGAGAAACTGTAATTTGATGTGAATCTTCTTCGCCCCGAGCGCGCGCCGTAGCCCAATCTCACGAATGCGTTCCTCGACCGACACCAGCATGATGTTCATGACGCCGACGCCGCCGATTCCGAGCGTCAAGGCACCGATGAATGTGAGAAGCACTTCAAGTCCGATAGTGATTGCGTCTATAACCGGGCGAAATTCGTCGCGCCCGAACATCTGTATGGCTTTTGGATCGGTCGGCGAGAATTGCTGGCGAGTAGCCACGGCAGCGAGCACCTGTGACATCGCTTTCTTCTCGAATTGCGGAGCGATAGGCGAGAACACCATCACCGCTCCGTAGCGTGTATTCCACAAATCACCAGCAGCGGAGTACGGGATCCAGGCCGACTCATCGTCGCTCGAAAAGTAATTGCTCATCTGGATCTTGCGCTGCATAACACCGATGACGGTGAACCTCACTCCAGCCACTGTAACGGTTTCCCCGACCGCCGGACGTCCACTGAACAACTGCACACGAAGACGACCGCCGAGGAATATCACTCGGCGCCGCTCCATTTCATCCGTGGCATCGATCCAGCGTCCTTCAGAAGGCACTTCGTTGCGCATTTCGCCGTACTCGGGGCAGACGCCGCGAATCGCGGCCGTTCCGACCATGCGGTCACCATAGGCGATTCCGGGACGGCGAACCGTCTCAAGGCACGCGTACTTCACCAGCGGCGCGTTGGCCTTCACCATGTCAATGTCGGCTTTTTCGAATTGGACTTTCTTTCCGGCGCGTGCTCCGCCCGGTTGTTCGCTGGTCTGCTGAGGCCAACAGATGACCACGCTCTTTCCGAAAGCGTTGAAGCCGCTCACCAGAATGGCGCGAAAGCTACTGCCATACGCGATCAGCAGCGTGACGGTCGCAATTCCCCACACAATGCCGAGCATAGTCAGGAACGTGCGGGTGTAATTGCGCTTCAGCGCGACCCAGGCTTCGAGAATGATTTCCATAAGCATGTAAGAAGTCTGAAGTCAGAATGCAAAAGGGGGAAGTCGCTTGACTCCAGCCTTCTGGTTTCTTACTTCTGCATTCCTTCAGCCTCCCGCCTCAAATCTCAGTGCCTCAATGGGATCTATAGAGGCGGCGCGGCGCGCGGGAAGCAGCGCAGAGATCACGGCGATGATGCCGAGCATGGCGCAAGCGGTCACGCCGGACTTCCAGGTCGGGACCAAGCCTGCGAAAAAGTCGGGCATGGGAAGCAGATTAACCAGCCAGCACAGTCCGTAGGCAATGCTCAAACCGATGGCGCCGCTCACGATCGCAATTACCAGAGCTTCGATAAAGAACTGCCGCAGGATCGAATCCGCCCCCGCCCCCAGGGCCTTTCGCACTCCGATTTCACGGGTGCGCTCGCGCACCGCCACCATCATCACGTTCATCACACCGATTCCGCCCAGGAAAAGCGTTACCACTCCGACCGCGCCGAGGAAATACTTCATGCCATCCGTCATTTGGGTGAACGCCTTCGCCTCTTGGACCGTGTCCCAGATAGGGCAGGCCTCTTTATCGGTTGGATCGTAGTTATGCATCTTTGCCAGCACTGCCCGAACCTGGCCCTTACAAGCCTCGTGCTGTTGCACGGATTTGGGCGTCACGATCAGCTGATCGAAAGTGTGCGGCGTCGCCGGGGGTTTGTCCGGGAAATCGCGGTGCATCGCGGCGTACGGAATGAAGACTTTGTTGACATCCCAACCGTCATAACTTGAATCCTGCTTTTTCTTCTGCATCACGCCGATCACGAGATATGGAATGTCGTTCAAATAGATATTTTCGCCAAGCGGGTTGCGGCCTTCGGTGAATAATTGCTTGGCGGCATCAGATCCTAAAAACGCGACGCGGCGCGCATTGTTCTCGTCATCCCAGTTGTAATAGCGGCCTGAGCCGACCGTGAGGCTGCGAATGTCGCCAAATTCAGGATACGATCCGGTCACCAGGAACGAGGCAGCGTTGTAGTTGCTGTGGGTGCGAACATCATTCTGTTCCAGCTCAGGCAAAGCATCCTGGCAATCGGGCGCCTGTGTTTGGACCGCCTGCGCATCGGCGTCTTCCCAATGAACCACTCGGCCCGCACGGGTTCCCCCGGCCTGCAGGCTGGTGCGACCGTGGAAAACGATCATGATGTCCTTGCCGAGATTGCGCGTCTGCTCTTCCTGGCCTTTACGGAGCCCCTCGCCGGCAGCGACCATCAGTACGATCGAAACGATGCCCCACGCAATCCCGAACATGGTCAGGAAAGTACGCAGCTTATGCGACCACAGAGTACGGAAAACGTCGCCAATGAGATCGCGCAGGACCATGGTTCAATGCCTAAGATTGGACGCTCATCGCGGCGGAAAGTAAGCCGGGCAGCGTCTGCAGATTGATACGCGGTCGAGGGGCAATTTGTTCAGCAGAATTGCAAGGACTTATGGATTGCCCTTTATGGACGCCGAAACTGATGCATTTCTTTGGGAAAACTGATAAAAACGCTGCGAAAGGAAAACACTCAATGAAACGTTTTGTGGCAGCCACGCTGCTCGCAATTGCAATTCTCGCGATTTTCGGGCCCAGTGGTATCGCTTCCGGCCAGACGCCATCGGGCCGAATCGTCTTGCGTCCTGGCAAACTTCTTGATGTGAAGGACGGCAGCCTGAAAAGTAATCAGGCGATCGCGATCGAGGGCGACAAGATTTCCAGCGTAGGTCCTGTGTCGGCGGTAAAGGCTTCAACCAATGACCGCGTTATTGACCTGCCAAATGCAACAGTTTTGCCGGGGCTCATAGATGTCCACACTCATCTCACATTCAATCCTCAATTCGGCTACGAATCCCTTGCCATTTCAGTGCCTCGCGAGGCGCTGATCGGCGCGCGTAATGCGAGAGTCACTCTGAACGCAGGCTTCACCGCGGTGCGCAATGTCGGCGCACAGGGTTATGCCGACGTCGCTCTGCGCGATGCCATCAATGCCGGCGATGTGCCCGGTCCACGCGTCCTGGCCAGTGGCCCGCCACTCGGGATCACAGGCGGGCACTGCGACAATGACCTGCTTCCTTACGAATACCATGCGACAGAAGGAGGCGTCGCCGATGGCGTAGAACAGGTGCAGCACAAAGTCCGCGAGGTGATCAAGTATGGCGCCGATCTCATCAAGATTTGTGCGACGGGCGGCGTTCTATCCAAAGGAGACGATCCGAACGCGTCACAATTCACGTTGGAAGAGATGAAAGCAATCGTCGCCGACGCTCATCGCCTCGGACGGAAGGTGGCCGCCCACGCGCATGGAGCGCAGGGTGTGATCTGGGCTTCTGAGGCAGGAGTGGATTCAATTGAACATGGGCATCTGATGAATGATGCCGCCATTGCAACGCTCAAGAAAGACGGCACGTACCTGGTCCCCACGCTCTATCTCACCGACTGGCACCGGGAGCATGCTGCTGAGGCCCATCTGCCTGATTTCGCAAAGAAGAAAATGGAGCTGGTTTCAGAAGTCGGAAAAGCCAACGTAAAAAAGGCAATTGCGGCCGGAGTCAAAATCGGCATGGGAACGGATGCTGCTGTCTATCCGCATGGATTAAACGCGCACGAACTGGCAGTTTACGTGAGCCTGGGAATGAGTCCATTGCAGGCGATCCAAACGGCGACCATCAACGACGCCGACCTGCTCGGCTGGTCAGACAAGGTTGGGACACTCGAACCAGGCAAGTGGGCGGACATCATCGCTGTCGATGGCAATCCGCTCGACGACATTACGACATTGCAGCGCGTGAAATTTGTGATGAAGGGCGGCGAAGTCGTGAAGAGCGACTACGCGAAGTAAGAGAGCCGGTGTTTTAGGAGACCTGTTGCATAGTGATCTCTTCTGCAGGTGGTGCGGGTCTTCGAAGCCAGCTTTTCAGTTCACCGAGGGCCAGTTCGCACTGCATTTTGTGCCTGAGTTGCCGGTCGCGAATTTTCTTTTCGAGCGGCGGGAGAAGATCAAAAGTGATATTCGCCGGCTGAAATTTTTTGGGATCGGCGTGGGTGATGTAGTGAATCAGGGATCCCAAGGCTGTCGGGCGTGGC
>QHZW01000325.1 GCA_003224815.1 Acidobacteriota bacterium
TACTCAGGTTTGCCTGCTGCGCATAGGCGTAAACGAAGTTCTTGCCCTGCGGATATCCGAAGGGCTGGAACCCGAGCGGTAGGAATGTCGAGGGGTTCAAGTAGTTCTGATTCAGGAAAATCGACTGCGGAAAGTTGAGCGACTGGAATCGCTGCTGATTGGGGTCATAGCCTAACGCGGACGCCGCTGCGGGATTGCCCGACACGGCACATACACCACCCGGTGAACTGGGGGAGGAGTTGATCGGCAGTCCCTGAAAGATAGGAATCGCATTCAGGTTTGACGGATTACCCGCAGCCGGGTTTAGGGCGTTGAAGCTGCAACCGCCTGTTCCGCCGAATGCCAACTGACCGCTAGTCGAACCATCAGAGGCATCGCCAAGGAAGTAAAGACCGAGCAGCGGATGATCGTAGAAAACTCCGTACGAGGCGCGCACGACATTTTTCCCGCTGCCAGTCGGGTCCCAGGCCACGCCAATGCGCGGCTGAAAGTTGTTGGTATCGGTCTGAATTCCTTTTTGTAAACCCAGCATTTGATAACCGGTGGCGGCCAGTCCAGTAGGAGCTTTGAAACTTGGCGGAATTTCTACGTCATAGCGCAGGCCAAAGTTCAGAGTCAGATTCTGCCGCGCACGCCAGGAATCTTGCCAGAAAAATCCCATCGGTATGTTGTTGAACGAGTCGCTAGGACTGCCGAGGCCTTGGACGTAAGAACCGGGCAGTCCGGCGCCGTAAGCTTGCACGGCATTGAGGCCGGGGAACCCTGCCGCAGAAGGGAATCCCAGGTTGGTTGCGCTGAACGAACCGAAGTCATAGACGCCGCCGTAGTTGACGGTGAAGATAGCTTTCAGCGGAATAAAATTGAAATCGGCGCCGAGCTTCGTGTTATGTGCGCCGATGTTCCAGGAAAGGTTGTCGGTGAACTGGTAGCGCTTTTCGGTACGTTGAATGTATGAATACGGCTCCCGCCCAAAGTATGCAAACCCAGTTATGTTGACCGCAGGGTCAGATCCGCCGGGGATCGCTGCGTTGTAGAAGTACGACAGCCCGCGTCGCGCATATTGAAAACGAAATTCGTTGACTTTGTTATTGCCGATTGTCCAGGTGTCCTGCGCAACTCCGGCAACATCGCGGGAGGTCTGTTGCGAGGTGCGCGAATAAGCATTCTGTCCGAATGGCTGATCTTCGCCACTGACTTCTATTCCATTGACGGTACTGGGACTGACGTTCGCACGGAAAGTGAGCCGGTTAGTCGAGGTTAGATTGTGATCTATGCGAAGCGAATAGAGGCTCGTGCCTTCGAAAACTGGGAAATTACCTTCCTGCGAAAGCAATGTTTGATAAGAGGCAGGAACAAAGCACGTGCCCGGAGTTGAACAGGATGTAACGAAGCCCGGCTGGCCTCCCATGGCAATGGGCCACTTCCCGTTGACTGCCATGCCCGAAGACGCACCCACCAGTTCTTCGTACGTAAGAATGTTGGAAACGCCAATCGCTCCTACCTGAGCAAGACTCAAGCCCTGCAGAAATGTCTTCTGCTCGGGTGTCACTTGAAGGGTGCCTAACGGCAAAGGAACAAACCCACCGGCTGTGGTCGCGCTATCAAAAGGAACCAGACCGAAACCATCCGATCCAATGCTGGAAAATCCTGTCTCATGGCGGCGTGTCACTTCGTACGAAAAATAGTAGAACGTTTTGTCCTTCTTGATAGCCCCGCCGAATGCCGCTCCTGCTTGCACGCGGGTGTAGGCAGGATCGGACACCGTGCTGAACGGGTTTACCGCCTGAAACGCGCGGTTACGCAGATAGCCGAATATGTCGCCGTGAAAACCGTTCTCCCCGGAGCGCGTAACGATGTTCACCACTCCACCAGCCGCTCGCCCATATTCAGCGGCATAGCTATTTGTGATGATCTGAAATTCCTGCACCGCCTCCTGCGAAACTGTAGAACGCACGCCGTTGATGGAATTATCGGTGGCGTCCGCTCCATCCACGTTCACCAGGTTCGACCGTCCCCGCTGGCCACTCATATTCAGCCCGGAAGTAGGCGCTGCCCCGGTATTCGGAGCATTGTCCCGGACTACTTGGGAATCGGTAAGTGTGAAATTGATGTAGTTGCGGCCATTGATGGGCAAATTATCAATCTGCTTTTGATTGACGGTGTCGGTTGTGGAACTGCGCGCTGTTTCGACCACGTCTGCGACAGCGCTCACTTCAACTGTCTCCGTGGTTCCCGCCACCCCGAGCGTGACCGGCAAGTCTTCTGAACCGCCCACGGTGATCACGACGCCGGGAATCTGTGCATTGGCAAATCCTTGCGCACTTACGGTCACCATGTACGAAGCAGGCGGCAGCGTCCGCGCGCTGTATTCACCGGGCCCGCTTGCCGAGGCGACACGCTCCACTCCCTTGCCCTCATCTCGGACCGTCACTGTGGCACCAGTTACGAGGCTGCCTTTCGGATCTTTGACAGTGACATGCAGGTCGCCGCTGGCCACACCTTGGCCGAAAGCCACTGAACAGAGGGTCAAAGCCACGACGGTAGGAATCAGGATTTTCGGGATTCGCATAAACCTCTCCGCGCAAGAGAATGCTTCGAATCGGCGATGCCGTATCCGAAGGTGGGCGATGTTCGTTTTTGGAAAGCGAAGGTGGGCTGGTTTTACATCACTTCCTAGAGGGAAAGCAAGCAAGAACATTGATCTGGTGTTGGCCGAGAAGAGACCGATCGACTGGTCAATTCACTTGGATTCAAGCCCGCAATCGAGCCTGTCACTCGTTCTTAGCGCCCAAGCCATTCGTGGCGTGTTGTGGGCGATACCAGTCCGTCCTTGAGAATCCAGAAGGATGATTCCGCCATGGCCGTTAACTCTGTCTTTGAGATAGTTCATCGCCTCGGCAGCGGCCCACTGCGGCAGGTTGCCAGACGCGACTCGATCGGTAGCCCACTTGGCCAGAACCAGCTTCATGATCGGCTCGCCCCATCCGGTGGTCGAGGCAGCCGCGCTCTGATTATCCGCATAGCATCCGCAACCGATCAATGATGAGTCGCCGAGCCGCCCAGGAGCTTTGTTCAGCGTGCCGCCTGTCGACGTCGCGGCGGCAATATTGCCGCTGGTATCGAGCGCCACCGCGCCGACGGTATCGTGCGAGATCGTGGGCGCGAATGTATCCTGATTGTCCTTTGAAGCGTTGGACTGGAAAGCGCGCAGCCGCTCGACCTCCCGCGGAATGACTAGCTCCTTATTCTCGCAAAGAGGAAGACCTTGCTCCTGCGCAAATCGTTCTGCGCCTTCCCCGACGAAATAAACATGAGGGCTCTCGCTCAGGACTTTACGTGCCGCTCGAATGGGATTAGCGATGTGTTCGACGCAGCCGACGCCTCCCGCGCGGAGGGTGGCGCCGTCCATCATCAGAGCATCAAGCTGCACTTTGCCTTCGCGATTCAGAAAGCTGCCGCGCCCGGCGTCAAAGGTTTCGTCATCTTCCATTACGACAACCGCTTCCTCGACTGCATCAAGAGCAGTGCCGCCCTTTTCCAGAACCCTCCATCCGGCGGCGATTGCGTTCCGCACGCCATTCAGATGTGCTTCAACCATGTTGCCGGGAATGGCCCACGCGCCGCCGTGAACCAGAAGAATAGGGTTATTGCTCAATCGAAATTCCTCGGAAGAAACTGGTCAGTGTAGCACTGGGAACAATTGTGGAGTGACGGGCATCCTCGGTCGTCCTGCAGAGATTTAGATTGATGCGCCCATCGTCGCCATCATCTCGGGCACGGTCACAAACTCATAACCTTCCGCTTTGTATCGGGAGATGATCCGGTCAACAACCTCCACGGTTTTGGCACGATCGGCACCGAAATCGGCGTGGCCGCCGTCATGAAGCAAGACCACATCGCCTCCACGAACTCGGCGCTTGACCTTCTGCTCGATGTAATCCGCCGAAGGTGCGTTCCAGTCGTATCCAGTGACGTTCCACATGATCGGATCCAGTCCGAGTTGCCGAACTAGGCGAAATACGCTGGGACGTCGGCCGCCCCACGGCGGACGAAACAGATTTGAATGCTCGCCGACGGCATCGGTCAGGACAGCGCGGCATTTCGTAATCTCTTCGCAGATACGCTTCTTGGATTTGACGGTCAGCAGAGGGTGCGTGAACGTGTGATTGCCGACTACATGGCCTCGCTTTGCAACGTGGGCGGCAATATCAGGTCGCTGCCGGACATAACGTCCGATCATGAAAAACGTTGCATGTATGTTGTGCTCTTGGAGCACCTCAAGCAAGCGCAGCGTGTGAGGATCGTTGGGGCCGTCGTCGAAGGTCAACGCAATCTGCTTCGACCGCCTTTGCCCTGATTTGAACGGCCGTCCGCAAAACGCCCGCCCAAACCACTGCCCCGTAGGCGCCATGGACTGGTATCCGGCGCCGACCATACCGGCAAACGCTGCTCCGCCAATCGCGAGGCCAAGCATGGTGGGATTGTAAACGGAAGGCAGAACTCAGAAATTCAGAAGTAAGAGGTCAGGGCAGATCACCACCGAGCAGCGCTCCATTTCTGCATTCTCACTTCCTACTCCTGCCTTCGGTGTTAACTTCTTCCTCAATTGCGCTGCGACATTACTCGGGATATTCTCGAAGACGATCTCCTCACGTTCATGGCCAAGCTCTTCGATCTACCCCGGTACATTGCAGTCGAAGGTCCCATACGGGTCGGCAAAAGCACTCTGGCGTCGATTCTTGCAGAGCGATTGAACGCGCAGCGCGTGACCGATCCTGAGCAGAATTCCTTTCTCGCATCGTTTTACGAAGGCACGGCAGGCGCTGCATTTCAAACCCAGTTCACCTTCCTTATTCGCCGATTCGAACAGTTGCAGGCGCTTGACCTCGGAGGGCGATCGCAAAAGGTGATCGTGTCGGATTTCATCTTCGAAAAAGATAAGATGTTTGCCTGCCTCAATCTCAACGATCAGGAACTCGATACCTACAACCGCTACTACAACTACTTCCGCGAACAACTCCCGACGCCCGACCTGGTGATTTATCTCCAGGCCACGCCCGAGGTACTGAAGAAGCGCTTGAAAAAGAAGAATGTCGCGGCAGAGAAAGCGATGAGCGAGGAGTACCTGGAAGAAGTGACCAAAGCCTATGAGCACTTCTTTTTTCACTACACGTCATCAGACCTGCTGATCGTCAACACTTCAGAAATTGATTTCGTAGAGCGCAACGAAGACCTCCTGGAGCTCTTGCGCAAAGTCTCTGCTCCAATCAAAGGTACTCAGTATTTCCTCCCTCTGGGCAGCCAGGAAGCCGCCAGCGCGTAGGGACTTGACTATCAAACTTGATGTTATTACAATTGTAATAACATGGTTGAGCTCAAGATTCGCAAATTTGGTAATTCATTGGGCGTCGTTCTTCCCAAGGAAGTAATCAACCGCCTTCAAACGGAAGAAGACGGACGGCTATTTCTGATCGAAGCTGGCGACGGCGATTACCGCCTGACTCCGTATGATCCGGGCTTCGAGAAAAAGATGCGGAAGGCTGAGGAGATTATGAGCCGTTACCGCAATACGCTCCATGCTCTCTCCAAGTGAACAAGAAAGAGCCGGTCTGGGTGACTGAGCGCGACGTGATGGCCATCCATGACCGGCTTCTTGCGTTCCATGGTGGAGCAGCAGGATTGCGCGATCGAGGTCTACTTCAGTCCGCACTCGCGCGTCCCCGCCAGCATCACACGTATTCTGCCCACGTCGATTTGGTGGAATTGTCGGCGATCTACGTCTCGGGAATCGTGCGCAATCATCCGTTTTTAGACGGCAATAAACGGGCCGGTTTCGTTGCAGGTGTGTTGTTTCTCGAAATCAACGGTTTTCAGTTCGTGGCAATTGAGGCCGATGCCACACAAGCGGTCTTGTCGTTGGCTTCGGGTACGCTCGACGAAGAAGGATTCAGAGTCTGGCTGCAACAGAACGTCAAACCAAAGCGTTAAAGAAACCTCCGGTGTGCCATCTAGCCGTGACTTCGAACAGCTTCGCATGATCCCTACGCCCGCGTTAGACTTGTTCGCTTATGGATTCTCGCCCCAACACCACCTTGCGCGGGTCCGCTGTTGGTCTGTTTTTGTTCGACATCTGCGAAGAGATACGCCTCGAAGAGTTGGGGTCAATCCTTGGCGCTCGCCGGCTTGGCGAGGGGCTCAAGCATGCCGCCGCCGAGCAATTGTTCTTCGAGCGGCCGCCTGTGGTTGAGGAAGTTCAATTCCTTGGCGAGGCGCAAGCTCGCGTTCGGGTAAAGTACTACGATTACGGCGTGTTAAGCGTTCTGTTCGAATTTCCGTTTGCCGGCGAATGGGGCGATCTGATCACACTATCGTCGCGCTGGATTTCCGGAACCGACCTGCCCAGCCGCGCAGAGGAGATCGCAAAGGAAAAAATCGCGCGGGCCCGACCAGCGCTGGTCAAGCCGTACGGCTCATGGCTCAGCGAAGACTATTTCATTTTCTTTATGCGGGAGATCGCCGGAAATCCGAATGCACCGCAACTGCTCAGCTCTTGCGGTCAGCAAATTTCGCAAGTGGTGCGCGGCGAAAATGCCATCCTTTCCGACGACGAGCGCCGCGAGGTATTGCAGTCGGCAATGTCGTACTATCCGAATGATCTGGCTGTCCTCGGCTGGAACGCAGCCTTCGTGTACGACTCTGCCGCAGGATCTGAAACCACTATGCAGTTGCTCGAGTATGCCAACTCGCAGCTGCTAGAATTCCGGCACTACGATGAACTTATGACGCGCGAATTAGCCCGTGTGTATGACACGGTGGGGCAGAGGTCGAGCATGATCAACCGATGGCGGCTGCCGCGCGAGGCTTCGCGCCTGCAAACTGTTTTGCTGGACGTAACCGAACTCACCGAGCGCGCCGACAATGCGATCAAATTTCTGAGTGACATGTTTTCCGCGCGCCTATATCGGCTCGCGGCCAGCAAGGTCGGTGTGCCCGATTACAAGAGTCTCACGCAGGAGAAGCTCCGTACGGCGGAAGATCTATACCGGTTTCTGATTGACGAATTTCACCAGTCACGAACCTTCTGGCTGGAAGCAATGGTTGTGCTGATCCTGCTGATTGAACTGGCGTATGTGTTTCACGGGAAAATGTGAGCTGGAGTTGAGGTGAATAAGCCGAGTCTTCCAATTGCCATTCGCGAGGACGAATGTCCTCTTGGGCTGCTGGCGCATTTCGTTCCTTTCCTTGCGTTTGTGCGTTGGACGAGCTACCGTTGCCCTCAGTGCGGGGAGATTTTCAGAAAAGATTTTTGGCCTCACAACGTGAGACTTGGGAACGGCGCGCGAGTGTGTAGAAGCTGTAGCGCGATCTTTGATGACGAGGCTCGCGAGTGGCCAGAGCTACCCGCCAATAAGAAACTCCGCTTCTTGTTTCCTCCGTTGTCGTGGGCTTTTGCTGTTGTCTTGTTATTCTGTGGCATGTTCATGATCTTCGCTGCGCCAGGCGATACCAATTGGCTGATCAACTGGTTTATGGGAACGGTCGTAATAATTTTCTGGCTTTCTCCAATTCTTCTCTGGTCATTTGTCAGGCTGATCTGGATTAGTCGTTCCAAGCAACGCTACCGGGGAAAGAAATTCGAACTTGAAAATGGATTGCTGCCAACGAATTACATATAAAACAGACTCAACCTTGGCAGCCCATACTTCTCCAGCAACTTCTTGTGAACGAACTGCTTCTGCAACTGCTCGACTTGTGCTGACGGCATTTTGCTGCGATACGGCGCAAGCTCCCGGTCCGCGTGGGCGCGAACTGTCACGACCTGATCGTCGGGGACAACGGCCAGCAGCACCGCAAAAAGCTTCTCCTCCATAACCGTTAGCCGCCGTTCGAGATCTTCGAGACGCGGCAGCTTCGCCTTTACCTCAACGGCCAATTCTCTAAGCATCTTTGCGGCGTCGAGTGCGACTGCGGGGGGAGAAATCCCGGCAGATTCAGGCAATTTAGCCGACTCAAGTTCTGTGGCGCAGCGCAGCAAGAATTCTGCTATTTCACCTGCCTCGAAACCACGATCCGGCTGGGTTTCGGGCGCCGCGCCTACAGTTGCTTCCTTCATGTCTTCCGCAGCGGTGAGAACTTCCTGCGCACAATATGCGAGGCTGTTCACTTTTTTTGATTTTGATGGCCTCTGGTCATAGCGGTCGAATGCCGCATCAATCCCGCGCAGCGCGGCCTCTAACGGAATACCCGCATCTTTCCAGGTCTCGATCAGCGCCCAATCAAGGGTGGAAAGCAACAGTGTTCCGCCACGACGCTGCTGGAAGTGGTCCTCAATTTCGGTGAAATAATTGAAATAGTTTTCCACGAGGATTGAAACCAGTCTAAGGCATCGTACGAAGCGGGAAATAGGTAGAAGGGATCGAAACCTCGCTGGGCAGAAAGTAAACCTAATGCGCCCGGCGCGCACCAATGGGAGGCGGTCTCACGCCCCCGGAGTCCGATGGTTTTGAGGTCTGGTTTCGCTCCCATAGGATTCGCAGTCCATCGAGGGTAAGAAACTCGTCCACTTGCTGAATGTACTTCGATCCTGCACCAATCAGCGGCGCGAGACCTCCGGTTGCGAGCACCTTGACTGATTCACCCAACTCGCCGACCAGTCGCTCAAGCAAGCCATCCACCAGACCGAGATAGCCGTAGTAAAGGCCTGATTGCATACTGCCCACGGTTGTGGTTCCGATCACTCGTGCAGGCTTCCGGATATCCACCCGTTGCAGGCGCGCGGTGCGGCTGAACAGAGCCTCGGCAGAAATTCCAACGCCGGGGCAAATGACGCCTCCCTGATACTCGCCTTTTGCAGTCACACAATCGAAGGTGGTTGCCGTGCCGAAATCTACGACAATGCAGGGCCCGCCGTATTTCTCAAAGGCCGCAACCGCATTCACAATCCGATCGGCGCCCACCTCGGCTGGATTCTCATACAGCACCGGCATTCCAGTCTTGACCCCGGGCTCAACGAACAGCGGCTTCTGATTGAAATATCGTTCACATACTCTCCGCAGCGTGGAATCCAGAGGCGGTACAACGGAAGAAATCACGATGCCGCCGATGTCTCTGGGATCCAGTTGCTGCATGGAAAACAGGTTGCGAAAGAGCACCCCGTATTCGTCTACGGTTTGCGCCGCACGCGTAGTCACACGCCAGTTGGCAAGGAGCTTTTCGTATTTTGGTGGAGCGTTCGCGTCAGACGCAGATCTCGCGAATACGCCGAGGACCGTATTGCTATTGCCAACATCGAGGACGAGAAGCATTGGAGTGATTAGTGGCCAGTAAATCAATTGCCAGTATTCTCACCAGAGTTCAGTCGCGCTTTCTGCAATCCCTCGCAACTGGAGCGAGGAGCATCACTTCAGTCTCACCGTCCCGCTAAGAACAGTCCGCATTCCTGTATCAGTTCGCACTTGCAGAAATCCACGCGAATCCAGCCCGGCGGTCACTCCTTCGAAGCCGCCATTTTCTTCAACATGCACTTGCCGATCGCGTGTCGAAGACGACTGCTCTTCAAAACGGCGCAAAATGTCTGCGCGCGATACCGCGCCCGAAAGCAGCGCCTTGTACTCCCGGTCGAGCGATTTTAGCAAAGCCGCACAGAGTTCTACGCGTGACCACTCTGCGCCCGTGCTGAGCCGTAGCGAAGTGGCCGTTTGCGCAAGCTCGTCAGGGAATTCCCTCTGATTCACATTGATCCCGATTCCAACCACGATATACCGCACTCGCGTTGCCTCAGCACTCATTTCAGTCAGAATGCCGCAGAATTTCCTCCCAGTAATCAGCAGGTCGTTCGGCCACTTCAGATCGGGCAAGACACGCGAATCGATCTCCTGTACAGCTGACTGGACAGCAATCCCCGCGGCGAGTGTCAATACAAGCACCTCCGAGGGCTGCGCCTTCTGGTGCACCACCCGCTGCAGCCTCGAGCGCAAGGGTATTGGTCGAGCCCGCGCGATAGTAGTGGCAAATGTGCTCGGCGAAAATTGTTGAGCGCACTAGGGGCTCAAGCAATTCCGGAAGCAGCAAGTCAGGAATGGAGGTCAACTGATATCCGCTGGAAGGATGCCCTGCGATCTCAACTCCGAGTGTTCGCAACTGTTGCACCAACCGCCAGACTTCTGACCGCGTGGTTTTAATCTCCTCCGCTAGTTTGGTGCCACTGATTACGACGGTAGGAAAACGCATCAGTACCCGGACGATGCGGCCGAGGCGGGCGTCTGTCTGTGGAGACGAAGCGCCTCCGACAGACGTTGCTGGCGCACGGTTTCGAGGCGTTGGGATGATGGCGAAATTATCGGATAAACGTCGGCGCTGGGCAATTGCGCCTCACACCTAGCTACGCAGCCATGATGCGAAGGCTGAGATCTACGGCAGGGGCTGAGTGTGTAAGCGCGCCCACGGAGATGAAATCCACCCCAGTTTCGGCGTAGGCGCGAACGTTCTCAAGATTGATTCCGCCGGAGCTTTCAAGTGGTATGCGGCGGTCGGCTTTCGAGCAGCGCTCTACCGCAGCGCGAACGTCCTGGGGAGTCATGTTGTCGAGGAGAATGGCCTCGCCTCCATAAGTTAGGGCTTCCTCAAGCTCGGCCAAGCTGCGGACCTCAACTTCGATAGGCTGTGTGCCGCGACGATTGCGATGCGCGCGTTCCAGAACATTCTTCAGCCCACCCGCTAGCGCAATGTGATTATTTTTGATGAGTACGCCATCGGAGAGATCGAGGCGATGGTTCTGGCCTCCGCCGCAGCGAACTGCGTACTTATCAAGTGTCCTCAGGCCGGGAGCAGTTTTGCGTGTGTCCAGGATGCGGGCCTTAGTTCCACTCACTGCATCTACGAATCTTCGGGTGAGGGTGGCGATACCGCTGAGTCGCTGCAGCAAGTTCAGAATCACGCGCTCACAAGAAAGAATCACGCGCGCGTTGTGACGAATTACGGCAACCGATTGTCCGCGATGCAGGCGCACGCCGTCGAAAATCTCAGGATGGCTGGTGACCTCGTAATGCGAAACCACGGCACCATCGAGCGCCGCGTAAACATCGAGAATGCGCGAGATCGCACCCAGTCCGGCGAGAATACAATCCTGCTTTGCCAAAACGGTGCCGGTAGCACGCTGGTTGGGATCGATGCAGGCATAGCTGGTCGCATCGCGGGTCGCCCGGTCTTCGAGCAGCGCGTTCTCAAGTACAGCAGTGATACGTCGGCTATTAAAGTCCATAGAGCAAGTTGTCGACAGCCCTCGGCTGCCCTCACGAGATTATCTTAGTTCGCTTAACTTCTGCTTCAGCTTCGGAATCAAAACCTCCAACTCGGCCACACGACTTCCTAGCTTCTCGACCACCGGGGCCGGCGCTTTCGCCACGAACTGTCCGTTCCCCAATTGCCGCTCGCCGTTGGCCTTCTCTCTTTCGAACCTCTCCAATTCTTTGGTCAACTTCTCCCGTTCGGCGGCAACATCAACCTGTTTTTCATAAATCAATCGGACATCAAAGCGCGCCGTGTGACGTGTGTTGGGGAGTTTGGCCAAGGATTCGGACGCAAAGATCAGCTTCTCGACATTCGCCTGCTTCCGCGCGCAGATTGCGCACGCTGACAATCAGGTCCTGCAAGATTGCCATCTCCGTCTCGGCCTCTTTGTTAATCTGCTTTTCATCCGCTTGCGGATAGGCAGCCAGAGCCAGCGATTTCTGCGGCGGCTTGCCATCGTATATCGAATGCCAGATCTCGTCGGTGATGAACGGCATGACAGGATGCAGCAGGCGGAGAGATGCCTCAAACAGATTGACCAGATTGCGGCATGCAACTTGCGACGGCTCGCCAGGCTTCGAGACCAGCCGCGGTTTAATCAGTTCGATATACCAGTCGCAAAACTCGCCCCAGAAAAAATCATAGATGGCATTCGCGGCCTCGTCGAAGCGATAGGCCTTCAGCGAATCGTTCACGCTCTGGGCAACACTGTTGAAGCGTGACAGAATCCAGCGGTCTTCGAGGGAAGCGGCTTGGAACCCGGCAATACCGCTTGAGCTGGCATTGTCCTTGTGGGGACGGGCGCCCTCGCCCGTCCGTTCGGGCCGTAGGCCCGAAGAATCCAGTCGGGCAAGAATGTCCGACCCACACAGCCCTTGTCGCTCCATGTTCATGAACATGAACCGCGCCGCATTCCAGATCTTATTAGCAAAGGCTCGATAGCCCTCGGTGCGGCTCTCGTTGAACGCGATGTCTGTCCCCGGCGACGACATGGCTGCAAGTGTGAAGCGCGTCGCATCGGTTCCGTATTTCTCGATCACCTGAATGGGATCGAGTACATTACCCTTGGTCTTCGACATCTTCTGCCGCTCGGCATCGCGGACGAGGGCGTGAATGTAAACTTCGCGGAACGGGACAGAGTTGCGGAGGTCTTCATCGCTGAGCATGGAACGTGTGGGGACGGTCGCTCCCGCCCGTCCGGCCGAGCGAAGCTCGGCGTCGTCATTCCCTGGTTTCTCCGGTGGCGCCATGGACCAGCAGCCCAACATGATCATGCGGGCGACCCAGAAAAACAAAATATCGAATCCGGTGATCAGCAGCGATGTGGGATAAAACACTTCCAGATCGCGCGTCGCCATCTGACTCGCCGCACTTGGGGCACGAAGTCGGCGTCTCGCGCGCAACAATGATTTCACCGCACGAGCAGTGCCACGCTGGAATGCGGTGCCCCCACCATAACTGCCGTGAGATGCACCAATCGTGGATGTTTCGCATCCAGTTCAGATAAATCTGGCGATAGTTCGACGGCGTGAATCGGATGAAATCTTTCTCCACGACTTCGATCGCGCGGTCCGCCACCGGCTGAATTTTGATAAACCATTGCGTTGAAAGCCGCGGCTCAACCACCGTTCCGCAGCGGTCGCATTTACCGATTGCCAGCGTGTAGTCTTTCTCGCCAACCAAGAACCCTTGCGCCCGCAAATCTTCCAGAACCCGTTCGCGCGCCGTTGAACGGCCAAGCCCTGCGTAGGGTCCCGCATTGTGATTCATGCGCGCGTGCTCATCCATTACCTCGATCTGTGGCAGATTATGACGAAGCCCGGCAGCAAAGTCATTGGCATCGTGCGCGGGCGTGACCTTCACCGCTCCAGTGCCAAACTCTGGCTGAGCCAATTCGTCGGTGATGATCGGGATCTCGCGATTCATAAGCGGCAGCAGAACTTTTTTGCCGTGCAGATGTTTGTAGCGCTCGTCGCGCTCGTTGACCGCGACCGCGGTATCGCCAAGCATCGTTTCAGGCCGTGTCGTTGCCACCGTGATGAACTCGTTCGTTCCAATCACCGGATAGCGAATCTCCCAGAGCTTTCCGAGAATCTCCTCGTGCTTGACCTCAAGATCGGAGATCGCAGTCTCGCAACGCGGGCACCAGTTCACGATGTACTTGCCGCGATAGATCAGCCCTTCTTCGTGCAGCCGGACGAATACTTCGCGCACCGCGCGCGAAAGGTTTTCGTCCATGGTGAAATATTCGCGGCTCCAATCCACTGACGCGCCCAAACGGCGCATCTGCTCCTGGATCGCGCTGCCATACTGCTTTTTCCAGCACCACACGCGCTCGATGAACTGTTCGCGACCGAGTTCGCTGCGCTTCTTGCCCTCCGTCGCAAG
>QHZW01000326.1 GCA_003224815.1 Acidobacteriota bacterium
ATGGTTTCGATTTTGTGTCGTTCGATTTGCGCCAGCACTGGCCGCGGAGCGATCTTGCCGGGTGATCTCAGGTCCGCATCGGGGAGAACGCTGGTGACGCCCGAAGCCAGATTCGCAAGTAGAAAGATCGGTAAGGTTGTCAAATCCCGCTTGCCCGGTTGTAGCGTAAGGCTTGCCTCGAGAGCCCGATGCTGCGCCAGCAAAAAACCGTGAGTACGAAGTGCCGCTTTGGGTTGTCCGGTACTCCCGCTGGTAAAGGTGATCAGCGCAGGCGATGCGGAGGAGACGGAAAAAATCTCCCGTGAGAGCGTCGCATCTGCATCCGTGCGCAGTTCCACACGCTGCGAACCTGGAAACCAACCAAAACAGAACGATTTAGGAACACGGCGAAGTGCTGGGATTGTCCACCGCAACAACTGGGCGCCGGGACTGCCGAGAAAGGCCTTGGGTGGAAACATCGCGCAGCAGCGCTCGACATGCGCCCGCCCGGCGGATGGATCGAGAAACATGGCTACGCAACCGAGCCGGAAGAGCGCGATGAGGACCGCGTACAATTCCGCAGACACTGGGTGCAGCAGCAAAACACCGTCCTTCGGCTTGAGGCCGGCGCTTCTCATCTGATCGGCGACGTTGGCGGTCGCGGCATCGAGTTCTCGAAAGCTGTAGCATCGCTCACGATTTCGATGGACATCGACGATGGCCGCGTTTCCCCCCAGTTCCGCCGCGCGCTGCAACAGAATCTCGGCGATATTCATTTTGCGAGATGCTTCGAATATAGCGTGTACTTGCGCATCACGGTGGCGTAGTGGCGGCTGATGTTCAGCGAGACGTTGTTCTCGAACATAAGCGCATGAATGCAGCGACGGAAGCCCATCTCGCGACCAAGTTGCTGGGCGCGCGCCACCAGCAATGTGCCCAAGCCTCGCAGGTCGGGATGAGGGAGAATTGAAACTGTCTTGACGATGAACGTGTCTACGTCAGCGCCGCGGGCCTTCAACGCAAAGTCGGGAATGGCGAATAGATAGCCCACGCATTCGCCGGCCTGTTCGGCAATGAGCACAAGTTCAGGATGCGCCATAGGCAAGACGGGGTCGTACATGGCAATAAACTCTGCCTCCGGAATCTCGGTGTACAAGAAGTTGTGCTGGAATGAGATTTGGCTCACCACATATATGTTCTTCAGTTCGCGCCGGAGGTCGGCATTTGCCGAGCGAAGCACAACGCCTGCTTCTGCAATCTTTTTTTCGAACGTGCTCACGCGCGGATCAGGGCGGGCCAAATCCTTGTTGAGCGCCGAGAAGTAGGATGCCAGCGACGAAAACCCTGCCCTTTCGAATTGCGAAGGCCATTCCGGGGGATTCGCCGGTTCAAGGAAAAACATTGGCTCCGAACCGCGCTCCGTTATGAAGCGGTAACTTCGCCAAGTGTTCCCATTCATAGGGCCGATGGCGAGTGTACATCCGGCTGCACGCAACCGCTCCTGTGCGGCGGCCAGGAGGGCTGCAGCAGCTTCATCGCTTGTCGCGGCGTAGTGGCCAATGACGCCAATGCGATGTTGCGCGTAAGCGGGGACGTGGTTCCACCACAGCGAGCAACGCGCCGCTGCCTCACTGCTGTCCGACGATGCACGTAGGTGAAGATCAGCGCGCTGAGTTTCGAAGTCCGACGAGTTGAAGGGCGGCAGGGTTGCAGCCGCGCTTGAGCTGGCGATTTCGGAAGCCGTAGCGCAATCAATGACCCGCATTCTTAAAGTATCCTGACCGCCAGAGTTGAACACAGCACGATGCCGGCCTGCCGCAACCAGCGGGCGCCGCTCGCAGGGTAGATGCCTTCACGGCGGGGTTCAAACCAGTAAAACAGTACGAATGCGAAGGCGCAGACGGGCAAGGCGGCCCCAGCTTGCAGCAGCGACAACCTCGACCTGCCCTCAATCAGCACGTAGGGCAAGAACATCAACCCCCATGAAACCAGGACGCAACCAACTATCATCAGACGAACGGAAGAATATCGAGGGTACAGAAGATTCCAAGCAATCACGGCAAGATGAATGGCGAACGCCAGCGTGTACGGAAACAGCAATGCTGGCTGTTGCCAGACACGGGACAGAAAAAGCCACATCAGCCCGACCGAAGCAATACTCAGCACCGCGAGGACATTGTGCGTTCGATCGGAGTCGGTGATCTTCCCGGGGAAAAAGAAGGTATATGCGAGAAGCAATATGGCCGGCGGTATCAGCCATTGCCATCCTCCAAGTGCCCACGAAATGTAAAGCACCAAAGCCGATGCCAACAGCGCACTGCCTTGTAGCGTGGTTTTCCTGGCGTAGAGAGTTACAAAAATAACCAACGCCATCCCTACCCGGAAGCGGTTCCATAGTTGACCGAGAGGCATCGCGAGATACAGGCGCAACAGGATGAATACCCCGAGAGGAATAAAAATGTTGTCCAGACCGCGCCAGGCAATCGCCTCCAGCAACATGACGATAAGCGCGATGTTGAGACAGATGAGCAGAGTTTCGATGCGCCCCGCATCCGAAAAGACGACCAATGCGACATTGATGCTGAAGAAGGCAACGCAAAAAAATGCGACGGAGCCTTCCATGCTCTTGGTGGCGCCCGTCGCCGTGTATCCGTGTTTTCCGTACTCAGTCCCAGTCAGCGCGGCAACGGTGTCCGCCAGGGAAAGGACGACCAGCGGAACGGCGTACAACAGTTTGCTGCCACGTGCGAAGTGATAGAGCAACGCAACCGATAACGGGAAATAGATTTCTCCCCAGGACTCGCGATCGACATCATCCAGGACGCCTGATAAACGACTACGCACAATAGGGAGATACCGGATCGCAAGCAGCAGCGCGATCGAGGCACCACAGATAATGAAAACCGGAACGGAGGCGGAGAATACCCATGGCAGACTGATCGAGAGCAGGCCCGTCCCGATGTGCGCCAACTTCCGTGTCCACTCGCCATCGGTGCCCCTCCATTTGCGATACAGACGCAGCAACAACAGCATCGCCAATGCGCAAGCCAGCACGATGGCTAGTGCGACAGTGTCGTGCAGCGTCATGTGGCTCCTCTCACAACTTCCTCGACTACGAACGCACCATAAAAAAAAGCTTGGTCGCGGGCGAACAATTGGGCGCTTAACTCGGCGAGTGGCCGCAGGTTTGCTGCCATCGATTCGGGGCGGTGGCGCGGCGCCAGCATATTCCAGTAGGCGAGACGCGCTCCGGGGCGAGCGCTCGACGTGAGCAGCCTCAACAGCTCTTCGTAAGACGATGTCGACATGTATTCAAAGATGTCGCTCAGGTTGAAGCAATCAAATTTCTGGTAGCCCGTGAGCGATTCCTCCAACGCACCGCAGCGCCACTCCAGGCGGTCAAGATTGCGGCGAATCGGCTCGAAGTTCTCTTCGCGTAACGCGGCGGGCAGCGCGCCGTTATGGCGGCCAGTCAGTATCCATTGGATGTAGGGGTTGGCCGCCGGATCCAGTTCGGTCAGCGCGTACTCGGTCCGTTTGAGGATGCGCTCAGAAACGTTGCCCTCAACATAGCGAAAGAACTCCGGGTCACGGCCGAGCAAGCCCATCAGCTTTCGCGAGAAAAACACTCGGAACATGAACCGCCAGCGAAGATTGTTCCACCGTTGGTCATAGAACGACCTCCGCTCACTTATCGATTTGGGACGCAGAAGTTCCTGGATGTCGTCTCTTGGATGTACGAGCGATAGCACTCGCTCGCGGAACAGTCTGAAGTAATGCTCGAATTTACCGACCGAGCCAATTCCAGCGGCGATTAAGTCCGGCCGCTCATCCCAGAACGCCAGAGCGTCGGTCGAAAGGTGCTTGCGGCAGGTTTGATAGAGCCGAGGCCGCGCGTCGCTTTCGACGGAGCCGATGAGTGCGAGCAGTTCGCCATGTTGGAGCTCGCGATACGCCGCCACGCGCAATTCTAGGCAGGCAATCTGCGCCGGGCTGAGATCGAGTGCAAGCACGCTCTCTGGATCGCGAGACAAAAGGGCTAACGTGTTGTCACCTGCCGAGGCAATCGAAACGCAGCGTTGCCCCGGCGCAGGTTCGAGCGCGGCCAGCAGAACGTCGGCGTCTTCCCAGCATTGTGCGTAACGAATGCCCGAAAAGTCGGCGCGTTCGGCAGCTTCGCTACGCATTGGTTTCCTTGGCTGAGGCAACATCAACGAGGCGGCGAACGATGCCGGCGGCACCATCCAACTCGACCTCATCCCCATCCTGCAGCCAGTCGAGTAGGCCCGGGATCGAAATCACCGCTGGAATTCCCAGCTCACGCGCCACAATCGCTGAGTGCGAGAGCAGACTGCCGCGCTCCACTAGCAGGCCACTGGCGGAGGGAAACAACATGATCCAACCGGGATCGGTATGGTCGGCAACCAGGATGCAACCGGCAGTTAACAGCGCATGCTTGGGATCGCGCACCACGCAAGCTTTTCCGCGCACGACCCCCGGACAACACCCCAAGCCTTTCCGCTCGTCGCGGCCTGATTCCGTCGCTGCGATCGGTTTGCTCGAACGATAAGGCTGCGCATGGTACACCGGGCCGCGAGTCTCGAAGCGCTCGGCAGGAGCCGGACCGTCGCGGTAGAGGTCGAATTCCTGTTTCCTCAATCCCACAAGAGAGCGCAGATCGGAGGTCGTTGCAGTGCCGTCGCTGAACGCGAGAATCTCTTCTAGTTCGAGGTAAAAGATATCTCTCGCATCGTCGAGACGCCCGATGGCTTGCAGGCGGTGACCCGCTTCCAGAAAGAGGCGGCGGATGGTGCCGAACAGACGCGTGCGTTCGAAGCGGAGATTCTCTCGGTTGCGCACTCGCTTGCGGACTTGGCGCATGACCCACCACAACATCGCGCGGCGAACGGGCGAACCCCGCAGAGCAGCCCGCATTTTCTCCTCAGCTTGATCGCCATGTGCCTGATCACTCTGAGTTTGATCACGGGAGAGAATTTCGGCTTGCGGTGAGCGCGAAATCGAAGCGGCGCGCGCAACTTCTCCAATGCTCCTCAGTAGCACCAGAGGATCCTCGTGGAGAGAGCGGAAGCCAACTCGGGATGATCGGCCGCCACCCGGGCCATCTCGCGAACGCGCACGGCCGGTTCCAAGCTGATAATGTCACTCTGTCCTCGCATCGCATCGTTGGCTAGCATCCCGTTGGCGTCTCCGCACCAGCGGTCGGTGAGTTTGCGGAAAGCGCCATGGAAGATCATGGCGAAAAAATCGTTGACCAGGGGCGCGTCCCAGCGGGAGAGCAGTTGCCGTTCAAGCTTGTAGTAATGCGCCACCAATTCGTCGAAGCGCATATCCTCAAACCGTGGCTCCGGCGGAGCGAGCGCCTGATTGAGACGGACATAGAATCGCTCGATCTGACGGTCCAGCATTACGTAGTTTCTTGCCAGGCCGACCACCATACGCATGCTGCGCAGCGCGTCCATCATTCGATCTCGCGTGCTGGCCTGCTCCAATTCGCGGGTAATTTCGTCGGGAAGACTCTCGCGGACGCCCATCATCTGTTCCATGAAGCGGCGATTCAGTGTGAATCCCGGCAGCAGCGCCAGCACGCGATACCAATTGAGAAGGTTGTAGTAGATCCGGCCCCTTATCAGCCCGAGCATCCGGCTAAAAGTGTTCTCATTGGCTGCGATCTTGTGCTTCGGCACGCGCAGGATGAAGCAGAACTGCCGATACACGCCTTCATAGATGTAACGCGCGAAAGAAAATGTCAGCGGTGTCGTGACGCCGTTGTAGCTCTCGGTGATGTTGCTGTTGTCCCAAATGTTAAGGGTGCCTTCGGGGTCAGCGAGATCAGCGAGAGTGGTGATCGGACGCGACTGCAACAGAAACAACTGATCGCCCTCGATAGCCCACTCAATATCCTGCGGTTTCCCGAAAGCATGGGCGGCGCGGCGAGCGAGAGTTGCCACCCCAATCGCTTGTACGTCAGTGAGCGTGGGTTTCGAACCTTCATCCGTGCTCAAGTTGACGGCAGAGACACCCTCGTCGGCGGCAGGATCAAAGCGATGGGAAATGTTCTTTCGCACGATCGCTCTATCAATAACGGCTCCGGCACGATCGACCTTGAAGACATCCGCCGCAGCTTCGCCGCCGACGAGCGCCGTCCCAAGTCCAGGAACTGCCGAGACCACGCCAATTGAACGCTGGCCGGTGACTGGATCAGCGCTGAAGGCCACTCCAGAGGCGGTCGCGTTTACCATTCTCTGCACCAGCACTGCCGGAGCCGCGAACGTCGCATTCGAAAGCCCATGCTGACGGCGATATTCGAGAACGCGGTCGCTGAATCCCGACCGCCAAACGGCAGCAACTTTGCTGCTGACTCCAGTCCAGTCGACGAAGAGAAAAGTGTCGAACTGTCCCGCGAACGAATGCTGGGAGCCGTCTTCGTCGACGGCCGAGGACCGAACCGCGAAACGACTGCCTTCGACTGACAAGTCCCGCAATGCGTCTTTGACCTCGCGTTCGATTTCAACTGACGGCCTAAGCGACAGCAGTGCTGAGTTCAGCCGTTCGGGTTGCTCGCATGCAAGCGCCTTGGCTTGCTTCTCGGTCAGACCAACAGTGGTCAAACTGGCAGTGAACGCTGATGGCGCGATCACGAACCACGGGGGAATGGGCAAGCCAGCCTGCTCCAACCGCAGCAAGGCGAGCGCCTTTCCACCGAGTTCCTGTAATCCGCCTTCCTGAAAAACGAAACTCACGCCCCACCCCAGTGCCGCAAGACCATCGGAACGAAGCCCAGGCTGAGATACATCAGGAGACTCCAAACACCGGCCATCGTCTCGACATACTTGCCACGTTTCGTGACAGCACCTTGCAGAAAGTACACTCCAACTGCCAGCGCCGTTAAGAATAAAATCAGCAATAGAATAATGACAGGACGAGCAAAGCCGATGCCTCGAGCGGCGACATAGGCGAACCCGGCTGTGCAAGCCAGCATGCCCAACCATGCGAGGATGGCATTCAGTCGGCCCCACAGGAAGCTGTAGGTTTCCACGCCGCTTTCTTCGTCTTGAGGGGAACGAATCTTCCTACCAATTTCAACCACCATGCCATTGAAGAAACTGACGAGAAGAAACCACAGCAAACCGGGAGGCGGTCGAACGAAACCGGCGGGAACCCAGTCGCAAGATGTGGTGTAGAGGTCAACCAGCGGCATAATGGCCATGTGCGTAACCATGTAGGTAATGGGGCGTGCCTTTAGCCAGCGCCGCGCGAAAAATTCCTTGCTCATCAGACCGAGATAGAGCCAGGTAAGCAGCAACAGCACAATAAGCCTCGGTGCAAGCCATAGTGCGAGCGTAAGTTGGAAGACGATGCAGCCAGCCCACAGCCAGCCGAGATCGCGAAGGCTGATCAGGCCGCGCGGCACGGGACGATATGGCCGATAGAGCGAGTCTTCCTCGAAGTCCTTGAATTCATCGGCAATCCGAAGCTGGAGAAAGAAAAGGAATGAAGTGGCAAACGCTACAATACAAGGCTTCCACGCAGGGACATGGTGCGTGCCGCGTATCAACGCCGAGTAGCTGACCGCGGACAGGCTGAAGGCCGCAATTATAGGAGCGTGTGCGAAAACTGGAAAACGCTCGCGCTGGTAGGTCCACCAGCGGCTAGCCATTTTCAGCCTGCTCCCCGGATCGCCGTCCACGAGCTAATTGCTGGTGCGCTCGAGCGAAATCATTCGAGCAAATGGCGGAGGTAAGCGAAATTTCGCCTGCTAGCGCAAGGGCGCCACAAACTTCTGCCAAGCCTTGCGCATGTCCGGGGCCAGCCATTCCTAGAATCTCAAGACACGCTCGCTGCGTAGGCAGCGACGTGCCGCCCCCGACCGTGCCCGTCATGATGCTCGGGAGCGTGACCGACACGTAGAGATTCCCTTGCTGGTTCAGTTCCATTCGCGTTACGCCAACCGCCGATTCGGCCACACAGGCTGGATCCTGGCCACAGGCGATGTACAGCGCCGCCAGCGCATTCGCAAAGTGTCCCTGAATGCCGATGCTGCCGCTCTGAATTGCGCCAATCGCCGACATCTTCCAGTACCGCTCCAGATGTTCCGGCGTCGTGTGCAGACGATGCTCGACGAGCTCTCTCGGCAAGGTCACTTCCGCGCTGACCTTCTTCCCGCGCACCGTGGTAAACGAGAGCGCGGTAGCCTTCTTATCGCCCGAGAAGTTGGCTTCCACAAAACTGTACTCGGGTTGCAACGGCGAATGCTCGCCGATGTGGTTACAAATCGCCTGCGTGGCGATGGTCACCATGTTCTGGCCAGAGGCGTCGCCAGTGGTGAATTCGAGCAGAAGATAGACGTGATTGCCCTCTATCGCGACTCCAACATCCGCTAGTTCACCGTGTGCCGTGGTTTGGGCGGCAGCCTTCCGCAATGCATCGCGATGCTCGATGCACCAGACCGCGAACAACCCTGCACTTACAAGGCTACGAAAGGCGAATCCGGGCGTGCGGCTCACACCTTCGTTCAACATGACGCTCACGCACCCGCCGGCCTCAGTAACAACTTGCGCTCCCCGAGAATAGGAGGCTACAAGAGCAGCCTCCGTGGTTGCCAGCGGTACGTAATAATCGCCAGAGGCGAAGATGCCTCTCACGCGCAGTGGACCAGCGATTCCAACCGGAATCTTCACCGCTCCGAGACAGTTCTCGATGTGATTCTGATACGACGCAAGCTCAGGTTCAGCGCCGTCCGGCAATAGAGCGCGTCGGGTCTCCTCGGAGTGCGGTATCAGATCCCATCGCTTGTTAATGGCCGAGACGGATACCAAACTTCCGCCCGGAATGCGAGAAGCATGCTGTGGCTGCGGGCTGGAAAGTGATTGTGCCACCTCCAGCGCGGATCTACGTTCGAGGAGACGTTTCAGGAATTTGCCGACGCGCTCTTCGCTGCTGGCCAACTGTTTCTCCTAAACACAAATCGAATCTCGGCACACATTTGGTTCGACAAGGTTTGAGAAGTATAAGGCAGAACAGCGTACGGCCAAGAAACTAACGCCGGCAACACGGTGTTGAGGGAATTGACCGGATTGGTCCCGGGAAGTCCTAGGGCTGTATCTGAAGCGCCCCCCGAGCGAAGAGTTGGGATTCGAGACGCTGTGTAAGGGCGCTTCGGATACAGCGACTTGAAGTCCTAGGGCTGTATCTGAAGCGCCCCCCGAGCGAAGAGTTGGGATTCGAGACGCTGTGTAAGGGCGCTTCGGAT
>QHZW01000327.1 GCA_003224815.1 Acidobacteriota bacterium
GCTTGTCGTCTCAACAGATGAAAATACTGTGCAGCGCTCGAAGGCTGGCAAACCTGGAAATTGTCCTGGGCGGCGAGCTGAAGAAAGCGCTCGATGCGTGCGCTGGAATGTTCCGGACCCTGTCCTTCGTAACCGTGGGGCAGCAACATCACCAACCCGGACAGCAGACTCCATTTTGCTTCTCCGGCAACAATGAATTGATCGATGATGGCTTGCGCGACATTCGCGAAATCCCCAAATTGCGCTTCCCACAAGACCAGAGTCTCTGGGTAGTCGCGGCTGTAGCCGTATTCAAAGCCGAGCACGCCGGCTTCGGAAAGCGTCGAGTTATAGATCCGGCAGTGTGCCTGGCCTTCAGAGATGTGCTCGAGCGGAACGTATTCCTGTTCGTTCTCAATATCGAGCAGCACCGAATGACGCTGGTTGAAGGTGCCGCGACGGCTGTCCTGCCCGCTAAGGCGAACCGGAACACCGCTCTTCACTAGTCCAGCGAAAGCCAATGCCTCCGCCATTCCGTAATCCACTGGCCGTTTGCCACTGCCCATTTCAGCTCGCTGCTCGAGCAACTTCTTGACCTTAGGATGGATATTGAAATCGGACGGATAGGCCGTCAGCCGTCGCGTGAGTTGCGCCAGTTCATCTGCCGGAATCGCGGTCTGCGCGTCGTATTCCTTTTTGTAACGGCCGCCAGTGAAGTTGTCCCAATAACCCGGCAGCGATCGCATGAGCGGTTTTTTTCGAACGCTGGAAGCGCGCTTTTGTGCTGCTTCCAATTCAGCCTTCACCGCGCCCGCGCGCGATTGTGCGTCGGCAATTCCCGTATCTTCGCCGTAGATTTCCCACAGTGGCGGGTGTTCTTTAATGGCCTTGTACAAGAGCGGCTGCGGGATGGTGGGATCGTCAACTTCGCTGTGGCCGTGCCGGCGATAGCCGACCATGTCAACCACAACGTCGCTGCGGAATTTGTAACGGAACTCCAGCGCGATCCGCGCCACGCGAATGACTGCATCCACGTCTTCAGCGTTGACGTGGAAAATCGGAATACTCTGGCGCCTCGCCAGCTGAGCAGCAAAGCGCGACGAATGCAGCTCCTGCGCGACCGTGGTGAATCCGATCAGGTTGTTGACGATGACGTGCAGCGTACCGCCGACGCTGTAGGCTGGAATGTCAGCAAGATTGAGCGTCTCAGCGAAAACCCCTTGCCCGGCGAATGCGCCATCCCCATGTACCAGCAACGGTAGAAACTTCTCGTTGCCGCCTTCGCCTGCACGGTCTTGCTTTGCGCGAGTTCGGCCTACGGTGACTGGATCAACCGCCTCAAGGTGGCCATCTTCGAATCCGGCGAAGACTTCTTCAGGCGGCCGTCGCGCGATATGCGCAATCGCATTAAGCCTCCCGCGATGGCTCATGCCCATGACCAGTTCGACTGCGCCATGTCGGCCTGCGCCGTCAAGGATCTCGTCAACCAGCGGAATAAGCGCGGTCACGCCCTCGAGTGAGAAGCGCTTGCTCCCCAGATAGCGCTGCTGCAACACCAGCTCGAAGAACTCAGCGCGAGTCAGCAGGTCGAGCGCGCGCTCCTGGTCGACAGGCTCCTGCGGCCCCTCCAGCTTGTCCTGAATCCAACGCCGGCAGGCAGGGTCGACGATGTGCATGAACTCGGCGCCGATAGTGCCACAATAAACCTGCCGGGCTTCCTGAGCGTGCTCGCCCTCGAGTTGCAAATCCGGATGTGGCACAGGCTGCAAAAAGCCGAGTGGATCGAGATCTGCTTCGAGATATCCCCAATGCCGAAAGGCATCGAAAACGCGCTCCCGTTCCCCGTTCGGAGCTTCCATTAACGCAGTGCTTGCAAAATTGTTAGCTCTAGATCGCGGGCTGGCCATAAAGACACATATTAGGATAAAGGATGCGGCGGGAGACGCGCTTGATTCCGAAGTAACTTTGGTGGGATTGCGCTACTTCAGGAAGACCACAAGCAGACGTCCATCGGAATGATAGCTGCCGCCGCTGGCATTTTTTGCCTCCTGGATCGGGTTCGGTGCGAGGTAATAGGTAATGTCCTTCGCTTTGCCGGATCTTTCCAAGCCTTCCGCCAGATTCGTACGCTCAAGGTCGATATCAGGATCAATCTTGTGCGTCAGCTTTCCCGTGCGAATGTCCTTTTCAAATCCGATGTCATGAGTTGCGGCGCCTACCCACACCACTTCGTTGTTCCATGTGAAAGGCGCTTTCCATATCCGGAAGTGATGCCGTGTCGCAACCACCGCAAATGCCTGCGCCTGCTCGTAACCAAAATCCTGCATCCGATCGAAGAGATAAAGGTGACTCATGGGCATTTGCAGGTATTCTTTTTTCTGATACGTATCGAGAACCGCCTTGAGTCCCGCTTCCTTGCTGTCCAGATCTGCGACGTGCCAGTCGGCGGCATCGAGCGCAGCCTGTACCCGTTCCTGGCTGCCGACGATCACGAAATTAATCATGTCTCCGAGATTTCCAGCATGGTCATGCACGCGTCGCGGAAGTCCGTCAATGTGCTGACGCAGGTCGGCATCAAGGATAACCGTCGGCAGTTTCACGCCAGTGGAAGCGGTTGCTGTCGCCGACGCTGTGGCATTGTTGCTCACAGCACTCGCGGATTCTTTTCCGCCTGATGAAGGTGAACTGCCAAACTGTCCCTTGAGCCACACCTGTGCGGCGGAAGAGAGTTGGGTTTTCAAATCTGTATGCGCGGCAGCATTCGTCGAACCCTGGGAAGCTGATCTTGGAGCGACACCCGCTGTTCCTGTATTGCCGTCGGCGTCACCTGATGACGCCGCAGCCTGGGTGTGGGTGATCTGCGCTTTCACGGCAAATGCGCAGTTCGATGTCGCATTCTGATTGACTCCGAGAAAAAGATGGCCCGCTGCATCGAATTTCAAATCACCTTTGTTGCCCACAAGCATCGGGTCGGCTTTCTCCGAAGTCTTCGCGATCAGTGCGCCCGGAGGCGCAGCGGGCAAAGGAATTGCTCCCGGGTTTCCAGCAATGACTTGAAATCCTCCGGGGTTGCAATTCCTGTCCGATCCCGTTTTCGTCTCAGCCGCTATTGACAGCGAATCGCCAGCAGCGAAATCTACGCCAGTATCAGTCCAAATCTGAAAGTCGGAGATGGTGAACGAGTACTGGGCGGGAACTGCGCCCGCCTGGCCGAATACAGACAAGGAAAGCGCACCGAATGCTGAGGCGAAAATCCATGCCGATTTCATGTCCTTGAGTTCCGGCCAACATTATCGCAAAAAAACATTCGCCCCGGCAGAATACCGGGGCGTAGTTTTACGGCTAAGATCTGTGTGGCGACGGTTTACGGCCAGCGCTTCGCGGTGTCTTCCCATCCCGCGGCGCGCGCGGTTGGCCCTTGATTCACCGCGGGCTGAGGAATTCGGATGGGCTGTTGTGGCGCGGGTGATGAAGCAGCCAACGTAGGTTTCGTGCTTGCGCTCGTTTCGGCTGCCATATCTTTGTCATCAGAAAGCAGCGGAGCGGCCACTCGCAGTGCTTCGACTTCCTTTTCCAGCCGCGCCATTTCCAGCTCTTTCTGCCTTAAAACTTCATACACATTCTTCATACTTGGCACCTGTTTAACAGAACGATTTCGTAAGTAGCGGACTGATCGAACTTTATGCAGCTACAAACAATTTGTCAAGAAAGAATAGCCATTGGTGCGTGGAAAACCGCGCCCATGAACAGCTCTGATTACCTCTGCTGGTCTTGCACCTGCCAATCAGTGAATGGTGTACTCTCGCTGAGATGAAGTTCCTGCCGGTATTTATTGTCTCCGCTGTGTTGCTTTCCGCAGTTGCAACTCAGGCTCAAGCCGCTGCTCCTCAGAATGCCGCGACTGCTTCCGCCGACGACTACTCAGGCATGTACAGCTTTCTTAAGGAAGGCGAGTTTGTGCAGGTCACGATCGAGGGAGGAAAGGTGAGCGGATTCATCTCCCGCTTCGGCGATTCTGACGCCGATAAAGGCACATTTCTTGATCAGTTTTTCAAGTCCGGCAAAAGCGATGGGAACCAGCTGAGCTTCACGACAGAAAGCGTGCATGGGGTATCGTTCACCTTTGATGGAACGTTCAGCCGCGGACCTGGCACGACTGGCGATGACGAAGCCTACTATCTATTGCGCGGAACCCTCACGCGCTTGAGCATGAATGCCGAGAAAAAAACCAGTTCACAGGAACGCACCGTCGAGTTCAAATCTTTCCCCAGAGATGCTGCGCCCAGATAAGTTCAGGCGTCAGGTTTGAACTGTTACCGTTTCAGCCAAAGAATAACCGCGGCCGCAAGCGCGCTCACGATCAGGCTTGCCACGGTATAGCCGTGCTCGCTGATCCAGTTCTCATGGTTAGGCAGGCTGAAAAGTTCGGGAGCAGCAACGACCGGCGCATCGGATTTCAATTCACATTCCACGCATAGCGCACGCCCGGGTGAGACAGGAAAGCCGCAGGCTGCACACGACTTCACCTCACCAGCAATTTGCTTCGACTCAGATTCCTGAATCCGGGCAGGCTCATTTTTGCTGGCCGGCGCGTGCCATTCAACGGGAGCGAGAGCCTGCTGCAATCCTTCCCAGGTTTGAGAGCCTGCTCGCTCGGCTGCCTGTCGATGTTCCACTGCAACGCTTGCCAGGTCCGCCAAACGCGTAATCTCTTTCGAGTCCTGATCCCTGAATTTTTGTTTACTTGCGAGTTCAAAGAATCCGGAAGTTATCCCCTCACCCGACTTCATCGGCACAACTAAGCGAGATACGGTGCCGCCGTTCGGGAGACAATCCGCAACGCTTCCTACGGCCGGAACGTCATTGCCGGCCGTAGCACAATAGACGAACTTGCCCCCTTCCATCACCGCAATCCCAACTCCGTCCGCCGCCGTAAGAAATGCAGCGCGCTCTGCCAACAACTGCATGGCTGCGTGAAACTCCAAACGCGCAGATTGCTTGAGGGAATCGAACGGCGAAGCGTTTTCCGCAACGGAGGGATCGTCAACTGCGATCGTGGACCCGAGTAACTCCATGCATCAAGCGTCCCTTGGGATGTTAACGGTGTCAACGCATATTGCAGGTGCGAATGATCTAAAGTCACTCCTCGTGCGAGCGCCTGATCAGGCAAATCTTAACCATGCCCAGCCAATCAGCAGGGTTCCGAGCGTGACCGGCAGGCCAGCGCGAAAATATTGCCGAAATCCAATGTGCAAATCCGGCTTGGCGGTCTCGACCACGATAATGTTGGCGACACTTCCCGTGATCGTCAGATTTCCAGCAAGCGTTGATGCCATGGCGAGCAGCAGCCACGCGCGGTGCGGATCGGGGAACCCGGGGACCAAATACTTGAGCAGCATGGCAGCCGGCACGTTGCTCACCAAGTTACTTAGGACAACCGTGATTAGCGTGAAGGCCTCCGAGGCGTGCAGGTTCACGTAATCACCGGCCCTGAGGAACTGAGCCACGATGCCGGCATTCTCTGCGCCACCCACGATCAGAAACAGTCCGATAAAGAACACCAGCAGACCCCAGTCCACTTCTCCGTAAAGCTTGTGGGAATCTGTGGTTCGGCTAATCAGCAGCGCGGCCGCACCGAGTGCCGAAGCCAGCGCCGGTGGCGCGCCAGCAAAAAATCCGATCACAACGCACGCCAAAACCATGCCAGGCTTCCATAAATTGGAAGGCCGGACCGAAATCGCAGGAATCTCGTTGTTTGGGGTGCTGCCACTGATTTCTCGGCGAAAGAGCCACCACAGTACTAACCAATCAAAGAACATGCCAGCGACCGCCACCGGTCCGAGATGAAGCAGAAACTCCCGATACTGGATTCCGGAGTATGAGCCAATCAGCATGTTCTGCGGATTACCTGTGATCGTCGCCACGCTGCCAATGTTCGATGCAGTTGCTACCCCGAGCAGGTACGGCAGTGCCGGGAGCCGGAGCCTTCGTGTGAGATTCATCACCAGCGGCACCATGACCAGGCACACAATGTCATTGACCAGGAACGCAGAAAGGATTCCGGTGGTGAAGATCACAGCCGGGA